>NZ_CP101159.1 GCF_024298845.1 Natronosalvus amylolyticus | reverse complement strand
GTCCACAATTCAATACTTCATGCACTCACTAATTCAGTGACTCAATGACTCTATGAGTCAGCAACTCCACACTTTCTATGACGCTAAGCAACTCAATGAATCATGGGCTCTTTGATTCCCAACTTCCGGTATCCAATACTTCATGGAATCAGTGACTCAGTGATTCATTGAGTTAGTTATTAACCGAAGAAAGACAACTGGAATGACTTGACAGATGGCGGTTGATGTTACGTTCTCTCTCCGAAGGCTGCGTTAAGTTGGTCTCGCATGAACTCTCGTCGGACTCGACGAGAACGCGAGTCAGACAGGTAATTTTGCATCACCACCCGAGGATCGCTACTACCCTGCTCTGCAGCGATTTCGTCGACACCTTCGAGAACGCCTTCGAGGACTGCTGTATAGGTATCGTACCAGAATCGACGACAGAGCTGTGGACTTGGTCGTTCACCCCTAATCCGCTTGGGGAGATCTGCTTCCAATGCAAGATTTTGGAACCAATTCCGGATTGTATCGCGGGTCACGTACGGCGTTTCTCCTTGTGAGGAGGGGAACAGGTATCCAGTCCACGTATCGTCTTCCGCTAGCTCATCGATTCGGGAGTCGAGCACGTCCATTCCGTACAATAGAGACACTTCGCCGGGCCCGTTCTTGCGGTTCTCGAACGTGATGAAGGGGACGTCGTCTTCGTGAACGTCACGCTGGAACTGCGAGATATGGAGTGCTGCGACCTCACTTGCTCGAAGTCCCCAGCCAGCTAATGCTACCACGAGCAGCTCTTCTCGCGTCGTCCCCGATGCCTGCATCAGTTTCCGAATATGATTCGCTGAAAGCGAAGGAGTCGGGGAATCTTCGACTTCCCACTTGAATTCGTCGTAGAGGCCGCTGGCAGGATTCATCGAGGCGACCCGCCGCCCGACCAGATGCTGATACCACGCGTCGACGACGCGCCGCACACGCTGTAGAGTCTGTGCACTGTATTCCCGTTCTGCTCCCTCATTCAACCAATCAAATGCTGCATAGACCGCGTCAACGGCTTCGTAGGCTGGATTCTCTCGGCCCCGTTGAATCGGTGTGAGGAGGTCGTCCGTCCCGTTCGCCTCCTGGTAGGCATGTACGTAGAGGTTCAGTCGCGTTCGCAGCGCGTCGACAGAAGACGACGCCAGACTGTACCGTGATTTTCGCCGGTTGAGGAACTGTTCGAGGGCGTCGATTGTTGCATCATTCGATGTTGCCCATGTGTAGCCTTCTTCATTGTCCCCGAGTTCGAGATCCTCGTTCCAGAACTCTCCAAACGAGCGGTCGTGATGGCGACGGAGTGCGGTGAGGAACGCCCGCGCATCGTGATCTCGAAACCACTGGTGGGTTGGTTTCTCGCTCGTTGGATCGATACCCTCTGTTTCGAGGCAGGGGGCGATCTCGTCCCAGTACAGGTCCGTGAAGTCCTCGAGCGAATACGAGGTCCATCGGACTCCCTCGAATGATGGCGCTCGCTCAGCGTCGCTCTCGCTCTCCTGTTCGGCGTCCGATCGACTCATTGTAGTGGTCTCTGAGGGACTCGACTGTCTGAAACTGGATTGGTGCAAAACCTCGATAGAAGCCTAGTCGCGGCCCAGTATGGTGATTCTAAGAGTGGCATATTCGAGTTGTTCAGCGTTTTAGTCGGATTAGTTATTAGTTTGTGGGTTCGGCTGACCGAGAGAGTCTGCTAAACCCACGACAATACCGGGAATAAAATACGCTATGGTAATAAACCATATATCGCAATACAATTTTCTTGGGTGATTTCTTGATTCTCGTCTTCATTGGGCCAGAGACTTCGAACCAGTAGCTAGCAAGGTACAAGTACAAAACTCAGCGAGAAAGAATCAGTTTTTGTTTATACGTGAAAGCAGGTTTTCAGTCCTGTCTTTGGCCTCATCTCGAGAGATGCCTTCGTCGACGTAACGCTCGATGACACGGGCACGAATCTGGCCCTGATCCAGCGTCTCATGAGGTTCGATGTACCCGTTCTCTTCAAGATACGTCTCCAGCTCGTTCGCCTTACTGCTATAGAACCCGCTTATTTCGTTGTGCAAGGCCTCAACGATCTGCCTGCCATCGCCATTGACTGACTCAGCAAGTTCACTAACCTCGTCGATGAAGTTACTGCTCACGGCGCCAGAGGCTTCGAGAACCTCTCGATCAACAGGTTCGCCACGACCAACCTTCCAGGCGTCGACGAACTCGTTCAGCGCTGCAGCATTCTCTTCTACTACCGTTACCTGTTCGGAATCAACTGAGGAGAGGTCTCCGTTGCCCCACTGCAGCAGGTTATTCAGCTGCCCCCAGTGCTCGATCCCGAGCTCCAAGAGTTGATGGAGGGTTTCGACATCCTCGACTACGTACCACAGGTGCGCCGTCCCGATGCCACTGTGCGGACTGAACGAGTCCACCCTAAGTTCGTCTCCATACGAGGAATAGTCGTGACCGTCGGGACTGGGGGCCTTCGGAGTGAACGATTCGATAGAGTCCAGATCCGGAATATGTACGGAGTCGTCGACATCGCGAACCGTTGCAAGGTCGATGATTTCGTGGTTGACGCCGTTCGCACTCTCTAGTGCAGCAGTCCACTTTGCCACTTCGTCGCCCTGTGCGGTGAAATAGAAGACCTGCCGACCGTTCCGAGCGAGTTCGATCGTCGACTCGATGATCGTCTTCGCCCTGCGGTCGTCGGTGTTTGCGAGCGTCTCGTCGAGGAGAAGTGGAATCCGAACTCCCTGTTCCTGCTGTTCGACGAAGGCGATTCGGACAGCGAGCAGGACCTGGATCCGAGTGCCGCTCGAAAGCTCGTCAAGTGCGAGCCCCTTCTGTTTGGTTTCGTCGAACGCACGGAATTCGGCTTCGGCCTCATCAAAGTCCAATCGATACCGGCCGCGAGTGATCGTCGTCAGGATTTCACGAGCACGCTCGAAGACGTCCGGGCGACTAGTCTCCATTGTCGCCTCCTGAACGTGATCCACCAGTACGTCGCCGACCATCGCAGCACAGTCGTCCTCGAGTTGGTCTTTCAGATCATCGAGCGCCCGATCACGCTCCGCAAGCGCCGTTTCAACTTTGTTGTCGGACTTTGCCTGCCTGATTTCTGCCTTGATATCGGCAATCCGTGACTGCAGGTCGTCGAAATCCTCAGCAGTTCGTTCCGCCTCACGGAGGTCTTCTCTGAGGTCAGCAATCTCTTGCTTCTTGAGGTTCGGTTCGAAGCCCGGGTAGCTTTCGAGTTCTTCGGCTTCCGTGTTCGCCCGGATGTTGGCCTCTCGTACGTCCTCCGCAGCCGATTCGTATGCTTCGACCTGCTCACAGAGTTTCTCCAACCTATCGTGGTCATCGGAGTCGAGATCCAGATCCGCAAAGATTTCGTCGCGTTCGTCCTCCAGCGCACCTATCTTCTCGGTCGCTTCCTGAATCGTCTCGGTAGCTTGGTCGAGATCCCGCTGTGCGGCTTCGCGTTGCTGTTCGCGGTTCTCGAGGTTTCGGATTACCTCGGTCGCCTCACTAGATCTTTCGACATCGTCGTAGCCGTAGGGATCGAGTTTCGCTTGGAGTTCTTCACGGGCGGTCTCGATCTGGTCGTCGACGGTTTCGATGCTCTCTTGAATCCCTTCAACCTCGTCGTGGGCTTCCTGCCAGTCGAGTACTCGCTTGGAGATCACGGCGAGTTCGACATCAGACGCATCTGGCGCGGCGCCCAACTGGTCTTGGAGTTTGGCACGCGTTTCCTCCAGATCCTGCTCTTTCTGTTCGAGCGTGTCTGAATCCGTCGCCAGGCTATCGCGCCATTCGGACCGTCGCTCGGCCAGTTTGTGCGCTGCGATTGCGTCGTACAGTCCGATCAGACAAGACCGAACCTCGTCTTCGTTCCACGCCCTCGGCGGGTTCAGACCAGTCTTTTCGAACGACTCGCGGTGCGGTTCTCGTGAACTCTTTCCGTCTTTGGACTGTGAGCGAGCGCGCAGCCCATACCAGAAGATACCAGCGGCGACGAGCAGGATGGAGAACAGCAGTGGATGCACCAGCAGACCCAGCGCGATGCTCGTCGAGGCGAGAGAAACGGCCGAGAACACAGCGATTCGGAATGCCTCTGAACCGTCGTTCGACTCCGTTGAAACGGACGCAGCCAGCCACTCCTCCAGCGACTGACTCGCGCGTTGGAGCGTGGGTAGATCGGGCTCAGGGTGCTCCCCATCCCCCAGTAGTCGCTGGACGGCCTCCCGGGTTTCACGCTCGGACTGGAGTTCTTCGGCCTCTCGTGCGAACTTCGAGACGGTCTTCCACGTGACGGGTTCCAAGTCAACGAGGTCCCCGGTATCGACATCTAGGGGAATGTCATCTCGGGCAGTTTCTCGCTGCCGTTGGGCGTCAGCCAAGTCGCCCTGGAGATCCCGTTTCCGGTCCTCCGCAGAATCGAGGTCATCGCGAAGCTCTTTCAGATGGTCGATACGGCCTGTCGGGAGGCCTTCTTCCGGCAGGTCGGCCTCATCAAACCGTTCCTGAGCGTCCGTTTTCGTTTCCTCGGCCTCGTCTTTTTTGTCGGTCCACTCGTCGATGTCATCTTCGAGGGATCGAACACGCTCGATTTCGTCTCCGTCGACCTGGTCTAAGATATCGGGGAACTTGTCGAGCCTCGATTCAGCTTGTTCCAGCTCGTTTCTCGCCTGTGCGTAGTCGATCGCCTGCTCGAGCAGTTCGGATCGTTCTTGTGCTTGACGCGCTGCCTCCAGTTCACTACGTAACCGGGAGAGTTCGTTCTGCTCTTGGCGTAGTTCAGAAACGTCGTTCCGTGCCTCACGCAACTCCTGAATCACTCCCTTGGCGTTCTGGACGACGTTCCTGTTAGCGCGACTCGGGGAATCCGAATACCCAAGCTCGTCGTACGCCGCAGAGAGATCGTAGCCACCAGCTGATTCTCGCTCGATTATCTCGGCGAACGATTCGTTGTTGTTGTCTCGCTGGAGTAGATCGTGGAGTGAGAGACGGTAGCGGTCGCGTTGATCAGCCGGAGGAAGGCTCGGACCGTTCGACTCCTGGCCGTCACGTTGGTAACTCGTGCGCCTATTGTCGACTTCGACTCGCCAGTCTTCACCGTTCAGCGAGAGCTGCCCCACGAGGGACGCACGTTCGTCGGCGGTCTCGGGCCAGCAAAGCCATTCGAGCGACTCAGCGAGCGTCGTTTTTCCTGCCGCGTTCGGCCCATGAACGACATTGATGCCGGAGCACAGGTCGTCGACGGAGAAGCCGCCATTTTCGAACCCAGGAGCTTGGACGATCTGGATTTCCTCGAAGCAGATCGGATTCCTGGTCACGCGTTACCCTCCTTTTGGCTGAGTAGGGTATCAAGCAGTACCCGCGTCTGCTGTTCGAGATGCTCGATAGCGTCAGCGTCGTCCGGATCCTCGAGTTCGGTTTCGCGTCGGATCGGATTGTACGCATTCGCACTATGAGCCTGCCGTACAGCTGCTAACGAGCCATCGACCACGTCGCCGTAGGTTTCGCGTGGATCACCGTCCTCGATTTCAAGCAGGAGGTCAGCGAGGTACGCAGCTGCATTGTCTCCTTCTGCAAGGTCTTCGAGATCGATTGCCGGTCGGGTATCGACGTCAATCGATTCGATCCGGATCAAAACCGACCCCTCCCGGAATCCGAGGTCACGCTCCATCGATTGGTGCTGATCGATGAGCGCCGAGTGCGCATCCGTCCGTCCGGTGAGACGTACGCGAACGAGGCTGAGTTCCAGCGACCTCGTATCGAGTTCGGAGCGAACGTGTTCCTTGATTTCCTCCGAAATTACGGAGGTCGCTTCCTGTGGGTCGTCTACCCCGGAGACGTCGACCGAAACCTGGTCGTAGCGAACGGATGCCAGGGGAATCTGTTCAGCACGCACATCTCCGGTTTCGGGTATCGTAATCGTCCACGGGCCATGCGCCCGCTGTTCACCTGGATCGAGGGGCTGTGGCGATCCGGAGTACAAGGCCAGTGGACGCGAGCCGATCTGTATACCGGGGCTGTGAATATGACCGAGCAGCCAGACATCTACCGAGGTGTCTCGGAGTTCGCTGGACAAAACCGGGGCATATCGGCTCCCTCGCGAGTCGAGGTCAGCGTGAAGCACTCCGATTTGGGGCGCGTCATCGGCCGCCGGAAGCTCGTGGTCCTCAAGCGGAGACTCGTAGACGTGTTCAGCCGAAAACGACCATCCATCGAAGTGTGCTAGCGGCTCGCCATCCCGTTCGAGAGTCCAGCGTTCCCACTGACCCTCTCTCCCGAGGAACTGGAGGGTGTCGGAATCGAGGTTATCGATTATATCTGGGAGGGCATCGAAGTCATGATTCCCGGCAACTACGACGACTGGGATCCCCTCTTCGTCGAGTTTAGCGATCCCGTCCTCAAACGCTCCATACGCCTCGAAGTACCGATTCTCCTGATCAACGATATCGCCAGCAATCACCACAGCATCGACATCTAGGTCAATGGCTTTCTGGACCATTGAAAGCCAGACGGATTTGGGTGACAATCTGGGACCATCTAGATCGTCTGGTATCCGACTTGGATGACGGCCAAGGTGGAGGTCTCCGGTGCAAAGTAATTCAATGGCATCCTTCATGAGTGCGGGTAGATAGTAAGATATATGGACAGGTCACTGATAAATAAGTTCCGCTAATACGTACTGATATAGAAGCCAACGCATGATCGGAGAAGCGAACATAGCAGAGCGTGTTTGGGTACGTGACCAAGTTCGAATACAAGGGTGGGAGAGCCCTATAGATTAGAACTCAGTTGGAGGGAGGAGATCACAGAGGACAGGTGCTTGGTCGAGAAGCGAGTCAAAGAGCCGTTCAATAGGTCGATATAATGCGTGGTATCCATCGACGGTGTAGGCGGACTCCTCATCATCTGTTGGGGAAAGGAAACCGCTCTGAAGAAGTGGAACGAGCGTGGCATCCAACGTAACATTGGCACGCCCGGACTCGATTTCCAGTGTCCGACGTGTAAACCGGGAGCGGAAATCGCGTGTGCAGCAGCCTAGTACGTGGGCACGCCGGTCAGCGAATAATTCACTAAATGACGTACGGTGAGTGCGAGTCCAATAGTCGTCAAGGCTGACGTAGGTTCGGACGATCGGGGAGAGGTCATTGAGTGAACCATCGGCGTGGACGATACCGAGGTCGTTGAGGGCGTGCTGGTCGTGGGTTTCGAGGGACTCACCGAGCGGATGGAGAACAGTTTGAAGCGCGTCGTGGTACTGCGAGGTAAGAAACTCGCCGGCGACGACGTGGGCGTTGCCGATATTCCGAGTAGGGTGGATTGCCTCGTGGTGATCCGGGTTTCGATGTTCGACGTGGGTTCGTGGATAGGTCATCTGCCGCTCCACCCAACGGGGAGTCAGGCATTAACATATCGCGCCTGTAGGGTCTGAGGTCACAGTTATCAGTCCGGATTCCTCTGGCTCACGAGATCGAGGCTGGTGGTCGCTGTTCCTCGACAGGAGTCACTTCGCTACCCGTTTCCGGTAGGTGTTCAGCGAGGTCATCCCCCTCCTGATCACCGAGCAGATGTTCAAGGACGTCCGCAGCTGCAGGGGAGTACAGCGGGCGGTTGTCGTTCCCGCAGCGGTCGTCCATCGTACAGGCCGGACACCCTTCGTCGCGGCCACACGAGCAGTCGACGATGAGGTCGTGGGCACGCTGAGCCACGTCTTCGAAGTGCTCGTAAATCGAGCGCGAGAACCCGAGACCCCCCTCGATGCCGTCGTAGATGAACCACCCACTCTTCTCGGGATTATCGGGCAGTCGATTCGTCGCGAGCCCGCCGATGTCACCACCATCGACTTTCAGCTCGAGTGGCGAGACAGCGATCATGGCGTGCTCAACGGCATGAATCCCACCGAGATATCCCTGAAGCCGCGGTGGGAGGTTGATGCACTCTGGATTGTGATAATCCGAGTGCTTGTTGAGCATCGCCCGTTCGATATCGGTGGGCGTTTCGGCCCAACACAGCTGGGTTCGCATCTCGAGAGGCGGGACACCGGTTTCATTGCCTATCTCGAGCACCTCTCCGCTTCCGATTTCCCGCTTGAGGTAGGTGCTGTAGTGAATCGATACCGTTCCATATCCCCAGTTGAGCGTGAACGGTCCGACCTCGCGCGAGTCCTCGACGACCGTGTCGTAGATGTTGACCTGGCCCTGAGACTGGGTGTAATAGTTCACGTTAGCTTTCTCGAGTAAGATGTACGGCTGCGGGATGTCTTCTCGGAGTTCGACGACCTGGTACTGCTCGCCCTGGTGGAGAACAGTTGCGCCCTCGTGATAGTCTCTGTAGGCCCGATCACGGCCGATTGGTTGATGGTCAATCGACTCATCGCCGGCTAGTCGGACGTCGAAGGTGTTTCCACCGGAGGAGTACAGGCTGATTGCGTCCTGCGGGCGGTCGCGATGGGCGTACATCACGCCGCTGTCGAGAGATCCTTCGAGATCACCGTTCCGCCGCCCGTACTCTACGGCACGTTCCAATCGTTCTTCTCCTCCGAAATCCTCTACGTCGTCGCACGTAAGGGGGAGTTCCTGCGCGGCACAATTGAGCTGCTGGAGGTATACCGGATTGTTGTCGAGGTCAACGACGGCGCTCTCGTGGTCTTCTTCGAGGACGTACTCTGGGTGCTGGAGAATGTACTGGTCGAGCGTGGAGTGGCTCGGGACGAACACAGAGAGCGCATCTCGTGTTCCCCTGCCCGACCGGCCGATCCGCTGCCAAAACGACTGCCGCGATCCCGGATAGCCCATGAGGACGGTCCCGTCGACGCCTCCGATATTGATGCCGACCTCCAAGGCGCTCGTCGTCGAGACGCCGTCGTGGTGTCCCTCCTTGAGCTGGTACTCCGTTGCTCGACGCGACTTTTTCCCGTGTCCGGCATGGTAGGATGCGAGGTCTGGTCTTCCCTGATATCGGTTCTCTGGGTTGTTGATGAAGCGCTTCGCACGGTTGACAGACAGTTCGGTGAGCTTCCGAGAGTCACAGAATAGGAGCGATTGAACGTTCTTCTGGCACATATGTGCCCACACCTCTGGGGCCTCCACCGTCGCCGGACGCTTGGCCAGCGCCGGGGCGTCGATGTCGTCGGTGAGGCCGTCGTCCCCGCTCATCGGGGGATCCCAGAAAACGAGGTGGCGGATGCCTCGCGGTGATCCATCTTCGTCGACGACCGTCGCGGGCTCACCCGTGAGTGCGAGAGCGTGTTCGGCAGGATTGCCGATCGTCGCCGTCGTGAGGACGTACTGCGGATCGCCGCCGTAGTAATCCATGATTCGTTGGGCGCGTCGGAGGATCCAGGCGACGTGCATCCCGCCGAGGCCAGTCCACATGTGAGCTTCGTCGATAACGACTAGCGCGCAGTTCGAGTGGAAGTCTGCCCATAGGTGGTGACCCTCCAAGTACTGATTTAGCCCAACGAAGTTCGTGATTACGACGTTGCACTCCTCCCGGATACGGGACTTTTCCTCGCTCTTCGTGTCGCCATCGTAGACGCCGACACTGATCTCCAGCCCAAGCGTGTCCCGCAAGAATTCGTTGAGCTCTTGTTCCTGGTCGCGACTGAGTGCCTTTGTCGGGTAGACGATGAGCGACCGCGTCTCCGGGTTTTCGAGGTATTGGCGGGCGATATGAAGGCCGTAGACGAGCGTCTTCCCAGAGGACGTGCTGGTCGCCACACAGACGTTCTCACCGCGGTCAAGCACACTCAGGGCATCTGCTTGGTGACTCCACGGGTCGAATTCGAGGTTTCGAGCGATCTTGGGCGGAAGCACGTCCCCTGCTGGAACGGTTTGTTCCTCACGAGCGGGAATCTCGAAATTTTCGTGAACCTGCCCGAAGTAGCGGTTATTCGGGTAGGTACTCTTGAGCTCCTCGCCGGTGAGTTGGAGGATGTCCGTCTCGATATCAATGTCACCGTTGTTGGTATTGTCCTTCGAGTTGGTCGTGAGGTCGATCTGGCTGTGGTCGGTGTCGTGGTCGTCGTGCATTGTTAGAAGTCCATGAGTCCGGTCTGCGTGATGTTTTCATCAGCAGGAACGCTGGCACGCTTGTGGCCGGGCGTCGCCTCCGCGATGGATTCGTAGACTGCGGCCAGCTCACGAACGTCTGCTTCACAGTATGCCCGGGCAGCCTCCCAGTCTACGTCGCGAGCACGCTCTGGAGACCTGAGGAGACGCTGGATGGTATTTGCTAACGACTTCCCGTCGACGACGGCAGCATCCGCGTCACGACCATGTCCGAGGGCTTCGGCGACATCATCAATCCGGTTTGTCCGACCGGGAAGGATGGCGTTGTCCTTTCGGACGGTCCAGTCAAAGAGGTCGTACTCGAACACGGAGTCTGACCAGTAGTCTGCGTACTCCGGTGCGTGTCCTCGAATGAATCGGCTGAGGTGTTTGAAGTCGAAGGTATGGCCATTCCACGCGATGAGCGACGTGCGATCGTACTCGCTGGCCAGCCACGTAACGAACTCTCGGGTGGCTTTTCCTGGATTATCTCGTGACGGTTCCGTATCGATGAAGTCGACATACTCGTCTGTTTCAGGGTCGTAGACGCCGATGAGCCAGATGATGCTCGGGGTGAGGCCGTCGGTCTCGATATCGATGAACAACGGACTATACTCTGCTGCGGGGACAGCTTCGTCCGTGAGACGGATGACGCATCCTTCGGACAGTGCGTGGGCGCTCTGCCGGATGCTCTGAGCTTTCGACTCACCGATGCCATGAACCTCACGGAGATCTCGTTCTGTCGCAGCTGCGACGTCGTCACGCGTCTCGAACCCATTTCGAGCTAGCTTCGGGGCGGTCCCCTTGCCTACACCCGAAAGCGCTCGGAGACCGAATTTATCGGCGGGTGTCGTGGATACGGCGATGCGGCCATCCGAATCAAGCGAGAGGCAAGCGAATTCTGGAGCCCCCTGCCGTCGGGTCGGTGCAAGCCCGCGGACGGGCAGGCGAACACCCTCACCGTCGACGTCAGCTTCCCAAACGAAATCATAACTAGCCTCCATGGCCCCGGTGAGGAACGTCACTTCTCGGTCGATTCGGTGCTGGAAGCGTGCGAGGTGTTCGAGGCCATCGAGCGAGACTTCCATTGTGACTGAGTCGGCGCTCGTCTGGATCTCGTCACAGATGATGTACTCGACGTCGTCTGGGATTCCTTGCCCACGAGCGGTAGAGGCCCCACCGATGAAGTCGAGCGAACTGACGATGGACACGGAAATCCCGTCGACAGTCTCCGTGTGAACGGCGCTTCGCCGAGTGTTAATTACCGGACACGAGGCGGTCCGCTCGACAGTGCTCACCGTTCGCATGTCCAACTTTTCTTCGACGATGTAGATAAGATCCGCATCGAAGTATTCGACGAGGTCTTCGATGGCGGTCGTCGTAGCGTCGACTAGCGCGTCACACCGGAGGGCAAGCAAACGTACTCCAAGGTCGCCCGCCATGTCTCAGTCGGTGGTTGTTCCCTGATCCGGTTGGCTATTGGCAGGTTGCCCCTCATTTCCCGTATTCGTCATACACTTACTATGGGAACCCCGTGGCTTATACTTTCTGACTAGTGCCTCTGTGATGTTTCTAATTCATAGTTTGGCGAATCCCAAAGCAAGTATCTGTGGGGAATTTCTGGTAGCCGGGAATCTATCGGTTCTCACCGGCCAGTAGGTATAGAGTACTGAAATTCTCGACTTTGATCTTTCTATGATTGAACAGGAATTTCTAATAGTTGTTTCAGAAGGCGGGTTGCGAGCTGCTTGTTTAGCGTCCGATTCGCATTCCCACACTGCGGGGAGTGAACGCACGATGGACATCCGTCTTCACAGGGACAGCTAGAGAGCATCTCCAACGTGCGCTCAAGCATTGTCTCCAGCTTCCCGAACGCTTCTCGAGTAAGACCCACTCCTCCCGGATGGCCATCGTGGACGAAAATCGTGGCCGATCCCGTATGCGGATGATAGGTGGTCGAGAGTCCACCAACATCGCGACGAGCACAGAGAATCTCCAGTGGGAATAACGAGATCAGTGCATGCTCCAGAGCGTGAATACTTGCGAGAAATCCATCGTCTTCTTCGCTCGCAGCTTTGATGTCCTGCTCGATCTGCGGCGGAATTGTGAAATAGAGCCCACGGGTGCGAATTGTCCGTTCAGGAAGCGGCTCGTCGAAAGCCCGCTCGACGCCGTCCTCATCTGAAGGGTGATCGTAGAGCATGTATCCTGTCACTTCTTCTGCAACCGTGAGATCGGCAAATCCGATAGAAATTATACTCTGTGAGGCTAGATCGCTCGTCTTGAGCTCTTCTTCGATGGTAACTCGTTTCTCAGTGAGTGGACGGGTATATCCCATCGTATTTACTGACTTCAGGAGTACACGGTCAGCATCGAATTCAGCCTCCGTTACTCGATACGACTCCTTCTGATGATGGTAGATCGCACCGGGATGTGCATCACGGAGCGCATCACCAAACGATAGCGAGGTAAGTGTTTGATCACGCAGTCGATCATAAAGCTCGATTTGCCGATCATCGATAGAGCGGATGTCCATCGTGTGTTGCGGGCTGTCCTCTCCCATGTACTTCCACCGGGAACCGGTTCGAGAGCTAAATCGCTCTAATTGGCCCGCGTCATCTAGAGACGCAACAGTCACCGGATATTCAGCGCCGAAGTAGGTGTCGTCACTGGTGCGCAGGAAGAGCTCTTGAGCCGCACAGCAGACGTGATCGTCTAGTATCTGGGTGTTTGCGGGATTGACTGCTGCTTGCTCAGGGTCGCCGTCAAACAGGAGATCCGGATTCGCCATACAGTACTGGTCTAACGGATTCGGGCTTGCTACGAGGACAACGAGACTCGGATTTTCTCCACGTCCCGCCCGCCCCGCGCGCTGGAATGTGCTCATGCTCGTTCCCGGATGCCCGTCGAGAAGGACGACGTCGAGGCTACCGACGTCGATGCCGAGTTCGAGTGCGTTCGTACTCCAGACACCTCGAATGGATCCATCGCGAAGCCCCGCCTCAATGGTGGTCCGACGCTCGTCCTGGAGTGCTGAGTGGTATGCAGTGACCTGGTTCGCTAGCTCATGTTCACCACGCTTCCGAAGCTTGCTATCGCACCAGTTTGCGTACTGCTCGGTTCCCTGTCTGGCCCGTGTAAAGACGAGCGTCTGATATCCTCGTTGAACAAGGTCGCAGAACAACCGCACTGTTTCTGGGTGATGGGAACGGCGCTCTCCGCCGATAATCTCGTTGTGGTGGGGTACCTCAACCGGGCCCGACGGTGGTGAACTCGCTTCAGAATTGCCTTCTGCAGTCGAAGGTGGTCCGTCGGCTGTCGCATATTCTGCATCCAGTTCCTCGTCCTCTCTTAACGGTGGATTCCAGAATATCCACTGGCGCGGACCTGTCGCGCTGGCATCATCGTCGATTAGTGAAAATTGGTTGGGTTGCTGTCCAGTGACTGCTGCTGCGTGCTCGATTGGATTCCCGATAGTTGCAGAACAGCAGATGTACTGGGGAGTAGAATCGTAGTACTCTGCCAAACGCGAAAGACGACGGAAAATTAGAGAGACGTGGCTTCCGAATATCCCTCGGAACTCGTGTACTTCGTCGACGACGACCGTCTCGAGCTGCTGGAAGAGCCACTTCCAGTGTTTCGGTGATTTAGAATATGGGAGCAAACTTTTATGAATCATATCGGGGGTGGTCAAGAGAACATCTGGTTGGCGGGCCCAAATTTCGCGTTTCTCGGAGTCTGTCAATAGTCCGGTGTATGTCGCGACATCGACATTCCGATCACCCCGAAGATCTGCGGCAATCTTGGAAATAGTATCCTTTTGGTCATTAATCAGAGCGTTCATCGGGGCGATATAGAGCGTCTTGCCGTGGTGATTAAGAGCGCGTTCAAGTGCTGGCACCGTATAGGCGAGACTCTTGCCGCTAGCCGTCGGAGTAGCTAGTACGACGTGATCACCGTCCCGAACAGCTTCGATTGCCTCTGCTTGGTGTTGGAAGGGTTCGTTGATATCGTGACGGGCAAGTGCGCTTGCTAACCGGTAGTCAAGATCGAGCGGTGATGTTTCGGCAGGGTTCCCTGGCGTTCGTTCTTGATGGATAATTTGGCCTTCGTAATAGGGGCGATCTCTCAACCACTCGATTGTCCGGTCCACGAATAATTCTCGAGCCATATGGGTGTATTGTGATTGTCTACTCCTAGCTACCGTGTCAGAAGGTTACGAGCGCGTGAGAGGAATCCTTCCCGTGGATCTTCGGTAGTTGTCTCACCAAGCCAGTCGAAGAATTCGTTCGGCGTCTTAATAATCAAATCGAGCCCTCGCTTTTCAATTCGAACCGTCATAGGAGGGTCGCGTTTGTACTCGTGGAGTTCGAAGTTCATCGACTCCGGGAAGGTCACCTGTAGCGTATCACTGTCTTTAGCGATTTCGACGTCCTCTCGGTCGATGAGGTTTCGCCAGCGCTCTCTGCCAGTGTCATATGCTTGCTCAGCAGGTTCGGTGGGGAAATAGTCTGGTAGCGGCCGGTCGGCGTATTCATAGAGATCCTGCATGGTCGCCCTCACTTCCCGAAGTGCGTCAGAGTCCGTTCCAAGTACGAGATCTCGGTTGAGATACTCGTACCCAAACCACTGGAAAATCGGATTCTTCGTGTCGATTAGACGGTTTACTTCAGCTTCTCCCTGATGTGAAGTCATGAAATTCACATCGAACCTGAGAATCTTGGCACGGTTTCGGAACCACTCTCCAGGCCGCTTGTCGTTCGAGATGAAGGCGAACATCGGATAGGCAGTTTCGCCGGTCCATCCACTCCAGTAGTTTCGAAGCGTGTCCAGCGAATTCACCTTCTGCTTGGTGATGTCGTCGACGACGACGGGGAACGACGTGTGTGCTGAACGCAAATTCCGGACTTTTCGTTTCCCAATTTCGTCTGCGTCGACGGGTGCTTCGACACGGTTCCCACTGATCAACGACAAGGCGAACCGACAGAACGTCCCTTTTCCTCCGTTTGACTCACCAAAGACGTAGAGGTACGGGAGAGCCTTGTCAAGGTTAATCCCATGCTCACGGTAGAACGCGGCTTGTCGATTGGCGAATGGGGCCCAGAAGAACCAGAGTAGTGCTTCGTACATGTGGGCTTTAACCGCAGTTGGGTTGTTGGAATTCCCATAGTTGTCCACCGTCGAAAAGTAGTCCTCAATCTCAGCGAGTGCCTCGTCGACACGCTCTGGTTCAGATGGGGGCTGTGTGACACGATAGACCGTGCCGTCATAGTGGAACTTGAGCTCGTCTTTGGACTCGTTCAGATGCATCGTTGGAACATCGAACACCTGTTGTGCGTACCGCTGGAAGGCATCTGGCGTTGTCGTCAACGTATCATTCGACACCGTCGCATCGAAATCGGTCATCTGCGACAACGTATCAACTGTCGACTCCTCGTACCCGCGTAGAGACAAGGTGATGCGGTCCTGTGGCGCATCTTCCAAGTCTGGATCATTCTCGCTAGATTCGCCTTCTGAATCGAGCTCTGCTTCCTCTGATTCCTGCTCTGCGGCGGTATCTGTACCCCCATCGAGTGCGAGATCCACTGTCTCAACTTCTGCATCGATATGGTCCGCCAGACGACCGTGAACCTCTCCCAGTTCGTCTTGTGTACCCACACGTCCTTCGGTGTACAGTTTGATTACCTCTTCTCGGTCATCGTCCGAGAGTTCGAGTTGTTCGGAGAGATCTTCCAGGAAGGGTCCGCCACTGTTGTATGAGTCTCGGTGATCGCGATAGAGTTCCTCGAATTCTCCGTAGAGCTTACTGTCCGTCTTCGTATCATAAACGACACCTACGTTCGTTTGATTCGACCAAGCATTGCGAGAGAGATTTGGAGAGCCAACGATGACTTTTGCTGGTGTACCGTCATCGGTGTCCTCGAGTTCGGATTCATCCGTAGCCTTTCCGCCGAGGGTCATCTGATCTTCATCACCGTCCTTATCCTCTCCTTCTAAGACAGAGTCGTCGTACTCGATGAGATACAGCTTGGAGTGGACCTCCTTGTTCTCACAGAGGTAGATTACGAGCTTGCCTTCACTCCTGAGTTCTTCAAGCCGATCTGCGAGATCCGGCTTGTCGATGAGGCGCTCTCGGTAGTCGGAGACGTCCCCAACAACCACCTCCAGGGACTCCAAGTCGTCGAGGTCTTCGAAGAGATCCAGAATAAACTCGGGGGAGTCACAATAGGTGACGACACGCATTCGTTTTGCGCCATCGAAAACGTCGGAGAATGACTGCCAGCTCTTAAAAATCTCGACGTGACTGTGATCCATGCTTCCGGTATCAAGAGGAACATCGAACTTCATTGGATGCGGAATTGAGATTTTGTCATTTAGGCGTAATCTTGTTACTATTCATAGGACCACTTTCCGGACGATGATCGGAGCATTCGATCCACCCCGCCGTAACCTCGGCTCGATCGTCGAATGAATGCCGATTCGTGTGGTCATATCTATCTTCTTTGAGGGCACCAATGCTCTGTCATGAAATAAACGTTGCGATTAGAGCCATCGTGAATGCAGTATTATAGTAATACGTACATCAAAAAGTAGTTATATCTATAGTCTGCTTGAACTACTATGGCGCCAGATACCTTGACCGCGAATAATCTCGTTGCAGCGGAGCGAGATGGCGAGTACGGTCTTACAGTTCAATTACGGGTAGACAAGGTCGAACGAACCCCAGATCACGACTGGTGGGCACAGCTTGTCCACTGTTCAGATGTGTTGGGGACACACGTGAAGCTCACAGTTTTCGACGATGATGACTGCGATCTTGTCGACTACTCTTTTGAAGAAGGTACTTGGTATGAATTCGATGACGTCAACCCTGACGTGTATCAGGGAACCATCGGTATCAAAGCGAAGTGGAATCGGCAGGTTCGTCAGCTCTCTGGCAGCCCAGAGATGTCGCCTTCAGACACGACTGACATTGTTCGTCGACTCGGTGCAGTCGATGCCATTGCGGCACTCGACATCGAGACGATTACGACTGTTTCTGAGCGAGAACTCGAACCACCGAACCCAGATCATCAGGAACTACTCTGTACCGGCGTTGGATACCGGGGCAATCCGGGCGAGGAGATTGAGGCTGAAGTCCTCTTCCGTGAAGACGAGACGGCTTCTGCAGAACTCGACGCTATTGAGGCGGTTGTGAACTGGCTCGATGCGAGGGATGTCGATGTTCTCATCACCTTTGGAGGTGCGTGGTTCGACCTCCCAGTATTGGTAGGTCGTGCGGAACGGGCCGCTGCGGAAATCGGTGAGCCTAGACGGGCAGAGAAGGTACGTACAGCACTCGAGTCCTACTACCATGCCGACCTCTCGTCGGCAAAGAATCGGGTGCTGGGGGAAGGTTCACTTGAGGATATGGCTGAACATGTTGGATCGCCCGCACCGAAGACGCTCTGGACGGATTACGAAACTGGCCTTGAACCGCAGACGTGGCGCGTGAGTCAGTGGGAAATCATGCGAGAGGAAGACCGCGACCCCCCGTCTGACGATCTTGGGGATCCCACCGTATTCAATAGCGACGTTCCATACTTCGGTGAGGCGTGGCTAACGGCTAGCGCAGCAGGCGAAGATAACCGAGCCTCGAACCTGTACGCGTGTCTCGAAACCTATACACTCGCAGATATCCATCCCTTGTTCGCTATAGCTGACGATGAGCGGTCGACCGGTCAACCGTCATTCTCGATGACGTACTAGCGGCCTCCGTTTTCTTGATGCCACTCTTCCCCGCAGGGAAGGGAACTGTGCTGGCACCATCGACAGTGCTCCCCAGTCTCGTACCCGCTGAACGATGTCTCCTCGATTCGATCCATCGTCGTCGACACCGCTGCTTGTACTGAATCTAATTCACCCTCATCGAACGAACGGGTCTCGACTTTCGGACCGATATCGCCGACATAGGCATATCCCGCGCGGGTAATCGGTTCCTCGTAGAGGTCACGACAGGCGAGCAGATACAGTGGCAGCTGCTTGTTCTCCTCAATGTCTCGGTGACGCTCGGTGGCTTTGTAGTCGATGACGACCAGCTCACTGTCCGGGGTTCGATAGACGGCGTCGATAAACCCGACGAGTTTGTGGCCATCCACTTTTAACTGGAACTCTCGTTCAGCATCGAGGATTTCCCAGCCGCTTAGATCGAGGTCGAAATACCGGTCGATGCATTCCTTCGCGACCGGTAATTCATCCGTGGCACGCCGTTGTCCGGCCAGCCGCTCACAGATAGCGTACCATTCTGCTCGTTCTACTGCCTGTTCCTTCGCAGCGATCTCAGCGGTATCGTGAAACAGAAGCCCGACTATCCGCTGTGAGATACCGTCTCCGCCATAGCCGTTCTCGCGGTAGTCGGAGAACCCGTTGACGACGTAGTCTAGGAAGTGCTGTCGAGGGCACTCCTCGTAGGCCTCAAGTGAGGTGTAACTGTGCTGGAGTGCCGGGTTTGGTGTCGTTGGTCCAGTGAGGACGTCAATTGAAAATCGTCGGTTCTCATGTACTCTATCGAGTGAACCTTTTATGAGCTTGTTTCCGAATGTGATCACACGATCCCGCCCGTCTGATGCCGAGAGCTTCTCAGAACCATACGTCACTTGCCCAGAGACGTCCCCAACTACCGTGCTCGCGAGAGAGGCTGTCCAATCAGCATGGTCCGATGGAAGGCACTCCTTCAGATCACGCCAGATCGGGAGATGACCGCTACCTGGCCGCCAGGGAACGGATTCTGGGAGGATGCTCTCGACAGCATCGTGTACGGGCCTTTCGTCGTCAGTGTCGTCTTCCTCCTTGCTCCCGTGGAGTACGAGTATCTCTTCGGCGCGGGTGATCCCCACGTGGAGTATCCTGCGGGCTTCATTGGCATCTTGAGCGACAAAATCTTTGTCGAACGCTGATTCTGGACCTTCAGACAGTGCTGACTCGAATGTATCGTAGGTTCGTGACCCTGGTTCCCACTCGTCAGCGGTCAACCGGGGCATCAAAACCGCGGGAAAGTCGAGTCCCTTACTCTTGTGAACGGTCATGACGTTGACCGCGTCGTCGGCCAGTTCTGGCTGACTTGTCGGTGCCGAACCGCTCTCCTCGAGGAGCGAGTCATAATGCTGCAGCGAATCGATGAACTGCGGCGTGAGTGGGGGCTGTACTGCATCGTTTCCATACTGGTCGATAATCTCGTCCAGCTGCGCCAGGTCACGACGCTCTTGCTCGCTAAGGTACCAATCGATGTTGGTCAGGCGTTTGAGTTCCCGGTAAAGGTGGCTGAGGGAGGCTATTTCACGTAGTTTGAGGAGGCGGGAAATATGTTCTCGTACTTCCTGAATATGATCGGGCTCATCGAATACTTCGAGGGGTTGGTTGCATATCCCAGCATATGCACCGTCATCGTGGCTATTGACACGACGTAGATCAGCGTCGGTAAGACGGTAACGCATCGTCAGTACCCGGTTCCAGCTTACGTCGTCTTCTTCGGGACGAGCCAGCGCCTTTAGATAGGCGACGACTGTGCCGACCCCGATTGATTCCGTGGAGAGGTCTCCCGCAACCTGATAGGTTATTCCTGCCTCGTCGAACCCTTCGAGAATTGGGGTTGCGTGGTCGTTATTCCGAACGAGAAGTGCGATCTCCCCTGGATCGTACGCGCGGTCTAGTGCTTCTGCATCGCCACTCAGAAGATTTCGGGTGACAGTCACCAACTGTTCAGCTCGGTCGCCTTCGTCGTCGGCTTCCTCCACAACTGCGATCGTGTCTCCGTCGAAATCGGGTTCGTCGACACGCGTGAGCGTTTTGGTACTCCGCCTATCCGCTAACCGCTCTAGTGCTTCATTTGCGAGGTCGAGAATAGGTTGACGTGACCGGAAGTTCTGTTCTAGCGGTTCGTCTTCGAGATCGGGCCCGAAGACGTCGTCGAGTTCGTCAGTGATGTTCGCGACGTTCGCGCCGCGCCATTCGTAGATTGCTTGGTCGTCATCGCCCACGACGAATAGGCGATCCTCTGAGACGAGGGACGTAATGAGGTCGAACTGGAGACGATCAGTGTCCTGGAACTCGTCACAGAAAACGTAGTCCCATCGGTTGCCCAGACCCTCTCCGACGTCAGTCTCGAGCAGCTCTACTGTCTTAACCACGAGACCATCGAAGTCAAGCAGATTTCGACGGTCGAGCTCTCGCTCGTATGCCTCATACCCTGCGTTCAAATCCAGGGCAGTTTTGCACTCGCTGAGGGCATCTCGGAGATAGTCTGTCAGTTCGAGCTTCAGGTCGTTTGGTATCCCGCTCGGAGCGCCACTACTGTACCCTCCAAGCAGATATTTCGGCAGCTTGTGTGCATCCTCGGGAAGTGACCGCTCACCAGCCTCATGCTCCTCAAACGCCACTTCGAGCGCGTCACAGAGGTCAACGAGTCGGTTGAGGAAGTCTTTGATGCTCGCCTCTAATCCTTCATCGCGGAGGGTATCCCGTTCTGCGACGAGGTCGGCTCGTGTATCCGAAATGCCGTCGAGGACGGTCGAAACTGAACGGCCACCAAGATGGTCGCCTGCAATCTCCTCAATACGATCTGGCACAGCATCGAGTTCATAGACTTGTTCCGGTGACCCGAGATATTCCTCGATCTCTGCGGGCGAAATCCCACTTCGCTTCATCGACCCGATAAACGAGAGGAGTTTCGATGCGACGCCGCTCCCGTATGAATCTGGGCCGTAGACGTTGGGTTTGACGGCACGGTATTCGATCTCGTCGAGGACGTCGAGTACGATGACGTACTTTTCAGCATCCGTTGCGATCTCGAAGTCTGGATCTAATCCCGCGTCATAGGCATAGTCCGTCAGTATCTCGTTGCAGATAGAGTGGTATGTGTACGCGTCGACGTCGTAACCTGCTGGTCCGAGTTTTGCATTGAGTTTCTCACGCATCGAATCAGCGGCGTTGTTGGTGAAGGTCAACGCGAGAATCCGATCCGGAGAGACCCCGTGTTCATCGATGAGAGTCTCGATTTTCCGGACCATCGTGAACGTCTTTCCAGTACCCGCACCCGCGAGTACTCGCATAGGATACCGCTCCGACTCGATTATCGTCCGCTGCTGTGGCTTCGGATCCTCATCGTCTTCGATGGTTGGGAGCCAGTCAGGCACGTCGTCGCTCATCGCTGCACCCCCTCCGCGAGAGATTCTACGCACATCTCTCGGAACGTGCAGTCGGGACAGGCCTCATCGTGAATGAGTGGAAATGGATCTGGGTCGTGAGAACCGTTCGTAATCCCTTCGTGTGCACGTCGCAGGAGATTCCATATCGTGTCATGATACTCTTCGTAGATGTCCGTCGTATCGCGTGGATAGCCCCGTACAGAGATTTCGTATCCGTCTGGTGTGCTTTCGAACGACGTCCGATTCAGGAGACCGTAGAAACTGAATCGAACATTCATCCCATCCTCGTAGAGGTCAGACTGTTTGACGCCCTCGATGTATGTGGCCGACTGAAATGCGTTCCTGACTCTCTTCGGGTCATGATCCGTTCCGTTTAGGTGATCCTCGAGGACGCTCGCAGTATACGACGTGATCACGTCATTGAGGTTCCGCTTGTAATCGATGACATGGAGACCTTCGTCAGTACGGAGGATGTTGTCGGCTCTCCCGCGCAGTCCGAGGCCGTTCTCAACACATTCGAGCCACTTCTCCGTCGCGATCGATTGACGAGCGTGATCAATGCCGTGGCCACCATCCGGGTCAAAAAAGGTCTTGATAGCCTCTAGATTTTCGAGGCGCTGGTATTCCTGGTGGGCGCTGGAGGCGTACTCATCCGGGTCGATATGCTCTCTCCATTGCTCCGGGAATGCCTCTACTGCCCGATCGTAGATGAGCTGGGCGTCATCTTCTGGACTAGTTGCTTCACAGACAACCTCGATTGTTCCGTGATAGGCACGCCCCTGATTCAGGTACAACCGTGTCTTCTCTGGGGTGTTGACCTTCTGTACGTACTCATAATCGAACTTCCGCTGGCAGTCCGCGTAGGTCGCAAGACGCGACGGCGAAAGGAAGGTAACGTCAGTCACGACGAATCCCTCCGGCAGCGAACTCGATACGTGCTTGCAGCGCATCCCGAAGCTGCTCGCCACGGGTTCCGCTTTCACTGATGAGGTGCTGAATCTCCGAAAGCTCAGCTTCGACCTCGTCGAGAGAGACCGTCACATCCTGGCTGTGAGAGCGACGGACGTCTGCAAGGGCGTTGTCGATCCGAGAGAGCAGGTATTCTTCCGCTCTTCGCTCGCTCCTGATCTCTGATTCTGTCGCCTCTTTCACCCACGGCAACTGCCGATAAGCGTCCGTGAGAAACCGCGACGGCTGAGCACGCTCTTCCAGTGCGGTGTCTTTGTGACTGTACAGACAGAAGTACAGGCGGTCGCCAGCAGCGGTTGCTCCGATGGCGAGCCGCCGCCGCGCGTGCTCTGCATGGTATCGTCGGAACGAGCGGCTTGACGCTGTCGAGGACGTCGGGAAGGTGTTGGTGACATCTTCTGCCTCGACCTGTGTTACGCCCGGATAGTCCGGCATCTCTGAGAGGCGTTCTTGGGAGAACAACCGAGTCAGGGAAGGAGATCCAGGGTACTCTTCGTCGACGATGTCCAACAAAAAGACTGCTCGGAAGGTTCCGTTTTTAATCGCCTGTAAGTGATCGACTCGGACACCTCTGTCAAGTTCGGTCGAACTTGTTTGGTTCTGTTGAGGGGCATACTCGTGAGCCCGTTCGAGCATCGAGGCGAACGACTTCCAGGTCGTTTCGATGAACGACGTGTCTTCTACGAACTCCGCCATAGCGAACGCCCGCCGAACGTTCCCGAATTGGGAACGAACGTTCAGTGGGGACGTCTCCTCAGCAATTCGAACCTTCATGTTTGACTCGGTTGCCCACCGTCGGAGCGGACTCGAGAGGCCCTCCATCTGCTCGATAGAGGCCAGAATCGATTCGTCTAAGACCGAGGCTTCCAGCAGCTCTATTCGAGTATCGTCATCATCGGCTGCCAGATAGCGAACGACTTGTAGTAGCTCTCGAATAGCAGGGTCATCGCCGAACCCCGTGACAGTCGAGGACTCTGTCGGAACCCCTGTCTGGTGGAAGGCACGAAGCGTCTCGATTACTGCGGAACCGCTCTGTTTCAGTGCGACGGCGAAATCCTCGTACTCCCAGTTCTCTCGATCTCTAAGCCGCTCGATTTCATCGGCGACTTTCTTGATCTGTTCGTCGGCGGTTTCTGTCGGAATGACATTCACCTCCCCCGCCTCGGGATCTTCGTGAACGGTTTCATTCGCTAGGTACGCACCCGTCGCATCCGGACGAGATTGGGGCGCTGTCCTTGCAGTAGACTCTGTCCTCGAAAATGAGACGTAGTCAGTAATTGGTCCCGGCTCGATCCATGTACGCCGAACACTTGCGTTCTCTTCTGCTACACATACGAGTTCCAGCCCATTTGCTAAGGTAGCGAGATAGCGACGGTCAAGCGGCAAGAATTCCTCGAACTCGACAGCGAGGATCGCCTCGACATCCACTACGTCGTCTCGTTTCTCGGTCTCCGACAGCGCCGCATTCGCCTCAGTGATTAGCTGGCCGCGTTCCAGGTGGTCATGTTCGTTGAGCCATTTGTGGAACGCTTCCACGAGTTCTGCAACTTCAACTAGCTCTGGTGTCTTCTCAAAGGAAACATCCTGCCACGTGATAGTTTCCATGAGCTGGGCGATATCACTCAGGAAGGAGGGTTGTTCGGCTGCACGCTGGAAATGCTCGCTGTCCCACTCTTGATCTTCGAGGAACCGATGGACGAGTTCGCGACGAATCGCGTCGGAGAGGATCGCCCGGTCATCGGTCTGGTTTACGACGTCGGTCGCTTGAACGACTAAGGACGTTACTCGCGGGACTGCTGCACCGGGTGCTGTATCTTCGAGTTCGTCCCGAAACGTATCTATGCTAGTCGGCGACCCAGTGATGACGAGGATGTCCTCTGGGCCGTATTCGTTGAGCAATGACTCATACTGTTCAATTACTGTGGATATGAGATCTCCAGTGCCAAATGATACGGTAATCAAAGTCCCATCAAAGTACTGTACCTCAGACACGCTTGACACCCCATAGGTTCACCTGTCCTTCCGTGATGGGTTTCGAACTGCTCCAGATTCCCGTTATCTGAGCGCTTGAGTCTGAATTAGGATACACTCCGAAAGAGGATCTTGCTGAATGAATATACATCATACTGAAAGGTCTCACATCCCACCTACAAGAACGTTCGTGCTACGCTAAAACTGAAAATTGGATCATTCAGATGGTACATATTTATACTATGCCAGAGTGAAGTTCCTATATGACAGACCCATCTGATGGTTCTGATTTCATTGCAGATGCTGAATGGCACAACGAATGGTGGGATACAGATGGTGGTTCATTATCTGAGTTAGAGGAAATCGCTTCTCTAGACCCTCGATCGGATTTACTCAAGGTTCTTCAGTCAATTGACGAGGAGCGAGAGAACGGAGCCGAGAGTCTCGTATATCCAATTTATGGGCCAACGGGAATCGGGAAGACGACGCTTCTTCAACAATTCATTGCTGCAATCCTTCATTCAGACATTGTCGAATTCTCTCCAGGTCACCGTGATTTAGATATCGTTGGGTCTGTTGATCCACGTCAGATCCTCTATGTTCCTCTTGAGGATTCTCTCTACCATCTCGAACCTTCGAGCAGTGCTGTGGAAAAATTAGAAAACGTTATCGACTACTTCCGTTCCCATGTGGCTCCCCGCCGAGGCCGCAAGTACATCATCCTCGACGATATCGGTGCTCTGCGACTCGATGAAAATGAACAGAGTGCGCTTCTGGATCTCGTAGACGATGATACCTATCTACTGCTGACCGGTATTGTAGAATCGCAGGTCGATCTGCGTGGTATCTCGGCTTCGAGCGAGCCCAAACTCAATTATCCTCGTGCGATGTTGCCGATGAAGTTCATAGACACAATCAAGCAGGGGGCATATGATGATTCTGCGTTAATCGAGACAGACTCTGATTTTGCTCTTCGAGTGGAGTCTCATCAAACGAGGAGTATGGATGGTGAGTCGC
The DNA here is from genome assembly GCF_024298845.1 of Natronosalvus amylolyticus. Classification (NCBI taxonomy): domain Archaea; kingdom Methanobacteriati; phylum Methanobacteriota; class Halobacteria; order Halobacteriales; family Natrialbaceae; genus Natronosalvus; species Natronosalvus amylolyticus. Next base: position 74,253 of record NZ_CP101159.1, on the reverse strand, counting down.
TGATAAAGGATGTTCGTAGTAATTTGTCTGAATCGGATGACTTGGACGACGCGGTCGCTTCGTTGAATCAGCTTTACTTTGAGGTTTTCTCGGATGTTGAACGAGATGGGCTGTATGAGGCTGCTCGTGAGTACCTGCAGAAAGGGGGAATCTTCCTACGCGCTAAGGAAACCCCAGTCAAAAACGAACTTATCCGATCTCATCTCCTCTTGTATCTCTACAAGGAACTCGCAGAGTATGAATCGATTCAACGACCAGAGAACCTCCATCGGGTCGCTTCATTAGCTGCGAGCCAGGCAGGGAATGAACTCAGATATACGGACATCAGTGATCAATTAGAGGTTGACCGTCGGACTGTTGACTCGTACTTATCCGTGCTGGATGACGGACTCTCAGTTTCGGAATCCCACGACTTCTCACTTCAACGTCACCGTCGTACTCGACTTTATCTTCGGAATCCGCGCCACGTTGTACTTCTGTCTCAGCGTCAGGAGCACCACGGATTTGAAACATATGAGAAGACCCGGTCGCTCAATCACGAGTTTGAGTACAAGCTAGCTCGAACCGTCGCGTTTGACCATGCAAAACGACTGGCGTGGAGGGTTGGCGGCTCAGATGACAAGGACCCACAGGTCGAATACTTCGAAACTGAGTCAGGGACGGTCGATTACATCCTCCACAATGAGGATGGGTTAGTTGTCCCGTTCGTTCTCTCCTATCATCCACATGCTGGAAATGCCGACGAAATCGCAGCAGAATTTGACCCATCGGTTGGGAAACATCCGATACCCGGTGGGGAAGAACTTCGCGATCTCAATTATGAAGCGCCTTATCGGTTTATTATCACCGATAGCTTACCAAAGGAAGTGACGAAGTCTGGTTCACTTGTCGTCGAGTATGATGGTGTCAAACTCTGTTCTATCCCCTACTGGTTGTTCCTTCTCATTTGTTAGCTCCTATTTTCCTGCATTGAATTGAGTAGTATCCTCACAATCGTCTGTCGGAAGCCTATTTTGGACTTACTGGTGCAATGTACTCGTTTTTCCACGATTCGCCATCACGCCATTGCCAATAATAATAGTGATAGCCAGGTTTGGTCTCCTTGACGGTAATGTAAGCTCCGCTCGTAGGAACTTTTTCGTAGTCTTTTGGATCAGTAGAGACATCACGACCTTCGAGATTCTTGAGTTCGTCTGCATCTACTTCTTCTTCTGTCCGCTTCTGATCAAGTTCGTGATTACGCTTCTCTCGTTTCCAGGCTGCGAGGTTGTCAGCATACTCCGAAATCACATCGAGTCGCTCTGGTGATTGACTCTTAAGTGGGTCGAGAATATAGTCTGGTAACTCTGGTGTGGGTGGCATTGTTGGGCCGTCGTTCATAGTTACCCCACTCGAGGTAACTTCTTCAATCTGTGGGGTAACTATGGTCTCAAATACAAGAAAATTTGACTTTCATTATCTCCTTCTATTTTCTTGACTGGCTGGAAATATGTGCGACAAATCAATCAATTCCTAGAACCATTTAAGAAATACAGAAGATATATGCTCTATCTCGATAGATCGCCGTTCGATAATCAATGAGCAACTTGGGGAATCGAAATCAAAAATTCTCTCGAACAGGTTGGAGTCGGCACCTCCCGTTGAACAGTAGTTTCACCGCAATTCTACACAGCGAGATTGGCCAATTCGGATCTAGTAGAGGTCAGGTCTCTCAATGACAGCAAGAGATCCTCCTACTGATGAACAACAGAATTCCATTGCCCTTCGACAGCGAGTGGTACGTGGCGGTCTCGCATCGTTCCTTGTTCTCTCGCTTGTCGCCGTGGATCCTGTCTTAGCTCAGGATAGCGTCGTTTGTGACGCTGAAGGCTTGCCAGACATGATCTCTGGATTCTTCCAGATCACGACTGCACTCGGGATTATGGGACTGGTTGTGGTCTGGCAGGCTGATTCACTGGTCGAGATGTTCACGATGAACATTGAGCAGAAAAAGAGCCTCAAGCAGCACAAACGGACGGCGATGAAGTCTGCAGTTATCCTCGTGATCCTCGGACCGCTGTATACGGTTGCTGGATCGGCAATGGGGCTTCCACTCGCTGAGTGTGTCGATCTCGTCCCGTGGTAACTCAACGCCACACTCTGGATGGTCTTTGATTCACTCCGCTCGTGCATCACATTCGCCCTCACATGGTTTCGGTGCTCGCTCTCGTTGCCGTCACGCTCGCGTTCGCAGGGGTGACTGCCGTGAGTGCCGACTCTCCACCACGACCGGGCACTGACGACAGTGACTTAGACGTCAACGAGACGGCGACGCTCTGGTCGAAAGAATCGAATGAGTGTCTCAGTGCTGCCGAATACGAGGAGCGATACGATGAGCAGCGAACGGCCATGCAGGAACTCGGCAACTGTACAGATATTACGTTCAAAGAGCCCCCAGATACCGCTGAACGCTGGACGGCATACGATTACGAGTCACTCGAGGGTGGCGATACAGAGACTTCGATCTATCCCACGCATGCAGAACTCTCGAACTCGGCCCTCATCGCCGATGCACACGCGACGACGTTCGCGATCCAGCCGTCGACGAGAACACATCTCGATGCGAACGAGACGGTTCACTACATCGCTCCGGAAGGCGAACTCAGTGGATTCGTCGATTATCGCGTTCGCCTCGACAGCAACTCATCCATGCAGAACCACGGAATCGACGAAGTCCGCCTCTTACACAATGACGACGTCGTCGATACCGTAGGAGGAACGCACACTCCAACATTCGAATATGCGTTCGACCGAGGTGGCCCGGCAACACTCACACTCGAGGCGGATATCAGCGCTCGAGTTGAGCGCGATCGTGGCAACGAGACGGAGGTCATCACTGATCAGGTGACCGTCTCCCAGGATCTCGATGTGGAGGTCTACGATCTACGGGCATCGATCTACCACGCTTCGTATCCAAACGGCGACAGCGGTGTTGCCATCTATCAGACTCAACCGTGGCATGGATACACGCTTTCGGATGATGGTGAGGCGAACGTCCGTGGGGTGTGGCGATATTACACGGCTCGAGACACCAACTGGGACGATCTCATACACTCGAGTCGAGACGGTCAAGAGACGATACAATCTGACGCTCTACCCGTATACGTCCACGCGTATCCATCTGAGCTAGGCCCGCGTTCGGAACCCATACGCGACGGGCCCGAAATCCTCGAAGTCTGGGGGACAGAGAGTTCGTCTCCAGAACCGACGATTCATGAGAACGTCGAGATTGACGTCGTCTCTGGGACGTACACCCGTTCCTCCGGTCTTGCTCTCCGATACGATGGCATCGATCGAGATGCTATTAGGGTCGACGGGATTGTCCGCGGTGTCTCTGCGGAAATCATTGAACCCGATGGAGGGTCGGAACGGGAGATACGCGAGAGTGATCTTTCTGTCGAGATCATCGAATCGAATGCGACTGCAGTGACCTTGCAGATCGAACTTCGCGATGCTGAGACGGGAGCGCCGATCATGCTCGAGAGCCCGTTCGACGATCCTCGATTCTCACTGATTGGCGCTGCTTCGCGCGAGGGCTACATTACGATCGGCGATCAGGTGGTGCGAACGAACGCAGCTGGTATCGCAGAGGTAACTGTCTACCAGCCGGGCATCTACACCGCAGAGTACCACCCCGGTTCATGGCGCTCGCACAATCCAGCCTATATCGGTGATACAGCCACAGAAACGTGGCATCCGTTGGCCACCCCGACGGGGTGGTTTACACTGTTAGTCGATCTTATTCGGTATGCCATTCCCTTTGCGGTCGCCCTGTACGCAGCGAAGCGGATCGGCTCGTTCTTGAAAATGAGAGACACGCTATGACAATTCAACAGACATCACTCGATAGACGCACCGTTCTTGGAAGCATACTCGTCGGGATCACTACTGGACTTGCTGGTTGTTCTGCGTTGAGTGATTCTGATGACGATGATTCGTCGACAAACTCCAGTGGAGGCGTTCTCCAGAGCGTCGCGGTCGAAGGACTCGAGCTCGTGGTTGAACTCGAACGGGATGCGGTTGATCAGCTGAATCTCATCGATCCCTCTGGCGAGCTGTTTGCCCACCAAACGATTGAATCGGGGGTGTCCCGAACAACGCTCGAGATCGGGACGGACTATCCTATTGGCGAATACGAACTCATTGGGCTTGCAGACGAGGAGACCGTTGAGACGACGTCGACTACGCTCGAGCCGGATCTTGATCTGACGGAACTTAGAATGGGGAGGGATTATCCCGAAGAGATGTATGAGGGCGCCAGTGATTCTAGAACGGAAGCAGAAGCAATTCTTTCTGTGACTAATGAGGGAACTGGTCCAACTGCAGTTACTGCACTTCGATTTGAAGGAGATATCCCGTTCCCAACGCCAGACGATTTCGATGAATCTGGGGATAGTGGCATCTATGATCCAGAGAACGACTTTGGAGCGGATGCTGAGTCGATAACGATCCCTGCTGCTGAGACCGTGGTCATCTATAGCAACACCCGACCATTTTTACCTGTCAATGCACGAGCGAAATGCGACTCAGTTGGAGAGGATGGAGAATTCATTGTACGTCTTTTCGCTACACACGAGGCTGTGGATCTGACGCGAGGATATTTCATTCGCTACTCCGGTACAGACTCCGGCGATTGCCAGCTCGAAATTGAGGAGGGTGCATGATGTTAGCTTGGTCTCTCTCTGATATCGGGATTAAGTGGTTTGAAGATGCGATTGACAAGCTAATTGAGTGGTTTCAGGAAGGACTGACAGACGGATACGAGACAGTCACGGCTCAGGTTTTTGGAACACCTACACCCGAGACGGACGGTGCCTTTGTGTTTGGCCAGCCATCAAACATACCGTGGGAACAAATCCACGGTAGCCTCGTTGCGGGCGAGATCATGCTTGTGGCCTTGTTATTGCTCGTGATGTGCGTCCAAGGGCGACACACCATCCGAATTTTCAACGTTGGAAGCGCATACGAGACTCGAAAAACGAAACGGAGCGCTTGGACGGGTGGCTTCTTGATTGTAACTTGGTATTGGATCGCCGTGTTAGCCCTCTATCTTGTTGATGGGTTCACAATTGCACTCATTCCCGACATTTCAGCGGTTACTGATGCAATGACCGGTCTGCTTTTGTTGACTGTTTCAAACCCACTACTTGCTCTCTTCCTTACAGGAGTTGGCGCTGTAGCGATGTGGATTCTTCAAGCGCTGTTTTTCCTGCGTGAAATCTTGCTGTACATTTTCATCTACGCAATGCCGATCGGTATTGCACTGGTCTACGGAAATCTTCCTGTTGTCTCACATATTGCGAGAACAGTCTGTATGAAATTCGTTCCGCTTGCAATCATGCCAATCCCAGTAGCGCTTCTATTCAAGGGGTACGAACTGCTATTCGGTGAAGGAACAGAATCAGCACTTGTTCCGGACAGTTCGTTCCTGAGCTATCTCATCGCGGTTACACTGCCGCTTCTCTCGATCATCATCGTCTGGAAGCTGTTCAAGTACGCCAGCCCGATGACGACAAAGATCATCGGCACTACGACCAAGGTTGGAGTCACAGCAGGAGCAGCTATTGGTGCTGGTGTCGTCGCTGGTCCCGCTGCGGCAGCCACAACTGCTACATGGGGGCCGAAAGCCGCTGTGGGGTATTCTGCTGCGTCAAGGATGCGCCAGCGTAGTGGCTCATCCCAATCTGGCAACTCGAGCAACGGTAGTGGAGGACGAACCGACCACGATAACATTGCGACAGACGCGTACGGCCAGGAAGGCGTCCCGACGTATCGTCGAACTGAGAACGATCCGGGGTACTACTGAATGACTCGAGATCACGACGCAGCGGGCCGGCGAATCATGAACGAACTGGGTGAAGAGAGTCGCATACCGATTCTGAACATCGAGGAGGGAGACGTCTACGTGCTCCTCGGTTTCCCAATCGCTGGTCTCCTCTTTGGTGGCCTTACGGGACTCGATGGTGCGATCTTACCGTTCGTCTTACTCGGTGTTGTCCTTGGTGGATCGATCGTCTACGCGTCACCCAGCCACCTCCCGGCGTCGACGTGGCTGGGAGACGTCTACCGCCACTACTGCAAGCGGCCTCGGTTCACCTACAGCACGGAGGCCACAGCAGAGTCCACTGAAGCGAGTACCGAAGGCGGGCTCGTGAGCTATACACCGTTCAAACCGGACGAGCGAACACAGGACCTCACGAACATCAGGCGAGCGTGGCCTGGTGCCGGTGCAATCGAGCGCTCAGATGGCGCGATGGAAGCCTACCTCGAGATCGATTCCGGGAACATGGACTTCGCGATGTCCGGTGATTGGGCACAGATTCAGCAACTCGGCGAAGAGTTCGCGAACAAGGAACTCGACTTCACGCTCAAATTCCACGCCACGACTCGGTCGTTCCCAGTCGAGAAGCTGATTGAGCGAATCGATGGGCGGCTCACTGACAGCGACGTCAAGCAGAACCCGATCTTCAAGGAGCTGCTCGAGGAGTATCGCGAGCAACGCCCGCGAGACCTCAAGGGGACCCAGCAGGTACGCTATTTCATCGGCGTCGAAGTCGATCCGTTCGAGGTCTACGACCGGTACCAGGACGAACAATCCCCTGCAGAGAAGCTCACCTCGTTTCCGGTGGTTGGCTTCCTGTTCAATCCGTTCGTGACCCGTCGCAACGACATGACTGACGCGGAGATCCGGGCGGCCATGTTCGAAAAACTCGAGAACCGCTGCCACGGTCTCCAGACGGAGTTTATCCAAAAGGCAGCAGGGTGGTCGGCTCATCGACTGACGACAGTCGAACTGTTCGTTCTCTCGATGGACTTCTGGAACGGCGAGGAACACGAGTACGACGACGGGTCTGACGCGATTCGTGAGCATCCAGTGATCGACCATCAACGGAGGGTCGATCAGTGATCGACGCACTTCCCGATCCAGGGACACAAGCTGGGCTTGCCCTCTATATCGGTGCAACGGCATTGTTCACGCTTCTCGTGAAGCTGGCATGGGGCCGCTGGCAAGCCGAGGACGTCGAAGAAGTCGAACTCGCCGATCTCCTCGAGGAGACGACCGTCGAAGACGGCCTCGAGGAAGGTCAGATCCTCGATGACATTGCCGAACATCACCAACACGTCGTCGCGCCGGCGGCAATCGAGTGGGATACGCGAACCGCTCGCGTCGGTGATCAGTGGACGTCCACGCTCTACATCGCAGATTATCCGGATTACCCGAAAGACGGCTATCTGACCGAACTCTTCGAGCTCACGGACGTCGAGTTCGATCTGACGGTTCATATCACACCAAAGAGTCAGCAACAAGCTCGGGACGAACTCCAGCGAGTGGCTGACGACCTCCAGGCCGATGCTGACCTCGAGCGCACTGTCCGTGGGAGCTATCTCCAGGAACGAGCCAATGAGGCACTCTCGACGTACAAGAGCGTCGAGAACGGGAGTCGGGTGTTCAAGCAAGGCATGTTCATCACGGTACGAGCTGATTCTCGTAACGAGCTTCGTGACGCCGTCCGGACGGTTCGGAGCCGGCTTCGTGAACAACCCGCTGGACTCTCGCCGAAGACAGCAATTTGCAAACAAGACCTCGCCATCCAGGCTGCAGCTCCGATCGGTCCCAACCCGTTCGGTCGAGAGGCCACAGCACTCGGTGGTGCAGTCGGTGCACTTCTCGCGTCGCCACACAATGCCACGATTCTCGAGGACGGTGGCGTCGAGTTCGGCGTTCACTGGAAGAACCAAAGCCCGGTCGTCATCGATCCGTTCGCTCGAGAGAACGGCTATGCGATGTTTACGATCGGTGACCCAGGATCTGGGAAATCGTTCGGCTCGAAGCAGAACTTCATCCGCTCAATCGAGCAAAGCGAGGACCGTATCGGGATCATCCTCGAGCCACTGAACAACTGGGCCGGTGTCGCCGAAGCCCTCGGTGGCGAACGAATCACGATCGGCGGGGATATGGGGCTGAACCCGCTCGAGATCAAGCCGACTCCCGAGCGTGTCCAACGGGCAATGGGGAAGGACGCCAGCCCATACCGTGAAAAGCTCGATAGTGTGATGAGCTTCCTCTCGAACTACTTCGCGCTTCGGGGAATCACACTCGGTGACCGCCGGACAACGTTGGAGACCGCGATCGAGCGTGCCTATTCACGCAACGGGATCACCGATGATATTGCGACGCATCACAATGAGAGCCCGACGATGCGGGACGTCCTCGATATCCTCGAAAAGATGGTCGAGACGCCAACGGAGTACGTCGTGCGGACTGACGAGGAAGCGACGAAAATTGGGGAAGATGCGACGTGGCTCATCGATCAGCTTCGCCCGTTCGCAGAAGACGGCCGGTACGAGAATCTGGGCCGAGAGACTGAATTCGATATCCGCGATGAGAAGGTGATCTATCTCGATCTCGCCCAGCAGGAGGGCAGTCTCGGTGGAAGCACGAGTCTTATCATGCAGTTGTTGATTTCGTTGGTCTACGAGCGTGCGAAGGAGACGGACAAAGAGGTGGTCTTCGTCATCGACGAGGCACGCTACATCATGCAGGATGCGGCGAGTCTCGAGTACCTTGAGATCGTCTTCCGTCATCACCGCCATCACAACCTCTCGATTCGCCTCGTCACCCAGACCGTCGACGAGTTCTTCCAGCATCCAGAGTCTGAGGCGATCATCGACCAGTGTGCGATCAAGCAGTTCCACCACCTCGACGGGATGGATCGTGAGTGGGCCAACGAGTTCGGGCTCAACTCGGCACAGATGCGCTTCGTCCAGGAGGCCGTCCCTGGCAATGATCGGACGGGCTATTCGGAGGCACTCGTCGGCGTCGACGGTGAGTGGCGCGGAATCGAAGTTCGAGCGATGGAAGACGAGACGGCAGTGATCGACTTCGATCCGAAAGCCCAGTCTCAGACTGAGTTGCCAGGCCGTTCAGCAGACACACCTCCAGAGCCATCTATGAAGACTAATCCAACAACCCCTCGCCAAGTATCAACTCCACCACAGACTGATGGTGGTAAGCACGGAGGTGAATCGAATCATGAGTAGTAGCGAGTGTTTGAAGGTGACACCGACGTCAGGGACACTCCATCGGATCGATATTCCGGCAGCTCTTGAGAGCCTTCATAAGCTGTCGAACCCAGCCGCAGAGAGTTTCTGGAGCCGGGTGAGTCCTAGAGTGGACACCTCCCCTCCGACGTTCGAATTCCTCGCTGTCTGTGCGGGTGCTGAAGCACCAGTAGAGTTTTACTACGGAGTCAACCAGGAAGAACACCTCAACACGCTCGAGAAGCGTCTCAGGTCGATCTACCCGACTACGTTCACGGTTATGCGAACAGAATTCGATCTCGAGGCAGTCCTCATACCTGAATCCGACTTGGCGGAGAAAGATCTCGAGTCTGAGGAACAGGGGGCGTTGAATCAAGAGGATATTCGAACTGATTCGGGAGAGACTGATTTGGAAGGTTCCGATGAAGGCGACGTAGAAGACGAACCCCCGACCCCCTCTCCACTCGGTGTCGAATGGCTCGGCAAAACTGGGCGCAAAGAAGACTGGATGACGACCATCGCACCGTTTGTGGTCGAGGAACCCGATGAGGAGTACGAATCAGAGCGACCACCGCTTTCGGCCGTTGTTGAGGTTCTCCATGAGATGACCGTTCCCACGGTCTATCAGATTCTCTGGCAGCGAAAACCTGACTGGCGGGATGATGCCGAAATCCGAACATCCAATCTGAAAGAGGGACGCGATACCTGGGCTGAAGACCTCATCGGCTCGTGGCTCGAGCCTGTCGATGCAGATCCTGCAGATCGAGAGCTGTCTCAGGAGACAAAAAACCGTATTCGGCGGATCGATGGGAAACACCCACGCCGAACGTTCACCGTCAATGCTCGAGCTGTTGCAATGGCTCGTGATGACGATGTTGAGATCCGCGCCGAACTCGAGCAGTTGAAGGCAGCACTCGATCCACTCGATGGCCCGTTTTACGAACTCAATGGACGCCGTATCCGAGAGAAAGGCTTCCTTTCGAGTCAGAAGAAAAAACGAGCTCAGCGCCATCTCGATCGAGTTCTCAACGGAGAGATGATCACTGGTAGCGGGAAGAAGCGGCCAGATTTCGTGTTCAATGCGGACGAACTCGCAAACGTGGTTGTTGTCCCGAGTGCCGATGATTTGACCGTCGAGGGCTCTCGAGGCGCGCGTTCAGAACAGCGCAGCCGAAACCCATTGCCACGTCCGAACCCGGACTTGATGGATCAATTCCGAGAGGGAATGGCTATCGGGTATGCGATTGATGAGAACGGGTCACCAGAAAGTGAGCCAACACGAATCCCTCCACCGTTGCTTCCGACGCATTACCTTCGAGCAGCGACCACTGGTGCCGGGAAATCGAAGGCATTGATCAACGATGTGCTCTCACTGTATGAGAGTACTGATGGGCCGATAATCCTCGTCGATCCGAAAGGCGATGGAATGACTGAAAACTACCTTCGGGCTCACGCTCGGCGCTTCGGAGTCGATGATCTCGAGGAGAACGTCCTTCACTTCTCGGTACCGGATACGCTTCCTGGGTTTTCGTTTTTCAACCTCACGCCTGGACTCTCACACGGGCAACGGCGTGTCGATACTGTCCAACGGAAAGTCGATCACTACGAAGAAATTCTGAAACTGGTCATGGGTCGTGATCGGTACGAACGGGCGACTGCCTCTCCGCTCCTGATCGAGGCGTTGATCAAAGCCCTGTTCGACGAGAAGTACGGCCGGGAAAACGGACGTCACCGTGCTTCTGAGGACTACTTCGCCCACCATCAGCTCGAGCATGCCCTTGATCAACTCTGGCAGGCTGGCCCGCCAAATCCTCAGGAAGACGCAATCCCGAAATCGATCGATCCAGAGGTCACGCGAACAATACGCCGCCAGCTCCAGTCTGACGGTCGGACGTTCGCGAACATCATGGGTGGGGTCAGTAACCGATTCGCGTACATCTCGCAGGACTCACACCTTCGGAGAATCTTCAACAACACGGATCCACAATTCGACTTCAGAGAGCTTCTCGACACCAACCAGATTATTCTGTTCGACCTCGGCGACCTACGCGAAGATGCTGCACGGATGGTGACCGGCGTTATCCTCACCTCTCTCGAGGATGCGCTCAGGACACACGAAGACAACCTCAATCAACGACCGGATGACTATGTCGTAAACCTCCTTATCGACGAGGCTGCCTCCGTTGTCGTTTCTGACGTGCTCAACGACTTGCTCGAGAAAGGACGCAGTTTCCGTCTCTCAGTGGGATTGTCGATGCAGTTCCCAGAGCAGATGCAAGCAGAGGGTGGCCGACGCGTGTACCTGAACGCGCTCAACAACATTGGAAGTCCGATCCTTGGCAAAGTGAACGTCGATCGTGAGTTGGCACGGGCGATGGCTCACGAGGACCTCGATCCGACAGCCTTCGCGAACCGGGTGCGTTCACTGCCTCGGGGTGAGTGGATTACCCAACTCCCGAGCCCTGTGTTTGGAGAGACGGGTCCGTATCCGTTCAGCATCAAGCCACTCCCGATCCCCGCTGGTCACCCAGAGAGTGATGATCCACTTTCTGTAGGCGAAGAGCAAGAGTTCCAGGAGGCGCTGTCTCGAGTCCACGGCCGTACGCGCCGAGAATTTGGCGTTCGTGAGTCGACAACGTCATTTGCTGACGTTCCAGTCTCACTCCAAGACATCCTCGGTGTGGACAGTTCAGACCTAGATCACGCACTCGTTCATGTTATTCGAAATATACAGTTACGAGAGGACTGTCGCGAAGACAATGGGTGGGTGGATGCGAAAGTAGTGGACACAGAGCTGCAAACGGCCTTTGCTGGAGTGGATGCCGAACCACCAACCCACGAGGAAATAGCTGCTGTCCGTCGACAGTCGCGTCTTCTCGAGGTGGACTTGAGTCAGACCACTCGTGACATCGTCGTTCGACTCACAGCTGCTGGGGAATCGATCGTAGCACCGGATACTGGTTCAAGTCGGACATCGGGTAGTATCCGCCACGATGAGGCGATCAGACAGATTGAGGCTGCACTCACGAAGATCGGTTGTACAGTTTCGATCCCAAAACAGGATGGGAGCGAACAGCCAGACGCGAGGGCAGTTCACCCTGACTGTGAACAGACCTTTGCGATCGAGGTAGAAACGACGACTCCTGAGAATCCAGCACAAGTCCTGGCAAATCTTCGAAAGGCACAGGACGCCGGTGAACATCCCGTCTTCGTTGTCGAAGCCGACGAACCAGAGATGTACTGGGCAGATCGGGTTACTGGAATACTCTCATCGCCTGTTCGAGAACTGTCGACCGGTGAGATTCGATTATACACGAAGGACCAGGCTCTCTCGTTCAACGGCGGTGCAACAGCCACCGGTGGCGTAACAGCAGTTCGACCAGTTACGGAACACAGTGCACAGACGGTCTGGAAACGGGAGCATGGACGCCTCGTCTTGGAGAACGGCCAGGGTAAGACTCTCATAGAGACCGCATCGATAGCCGAACTCTCGAGAGACCACGTACCAGCAGTGTACAGCTACGATCAAACATCTGGTGAGTACGTCGTCTCCGAACAGGGTGTACAGTATGTCTATGACTCGAAAGAGTCGTTCTCGAAGAAGTGGACTCGAATCATGGAGCCGTTTGTTCCTGAAGCTGAGTTTTCCTACCCCGGCTATGGTTCTGATAACTATTCCATCGTCGTCCTTCGAACCGATGGTCAACCGGCCGTCTATAGAGATGGGGAGACTGCCGCACTTGAAACACTACTCGAATACGATGACGATGATTCACCTATTGGGTGTAGTGATGAAGAGGAACTTTCGTTCGATCCCAGCGAACTACTACTAGCAGAGATTGCTGATGATGCGGATGCAGTTGTTGGGCGATTTGTAAGTCTGTTTCTCAGCGAAGAGCCGACCAGTACGGTCGCTGCTGGCACTGTCTACGATTGCTATGAACAGTGGGCAAAACAGCATGACATTGATCCGGATGGCAAGAGCTGGTTTGCCCGTCGGTTAGGCAACCACATCGAGCTCAATCGAATAACGGAGCGACGTGACGGTGAGCTTGTCCGGTGTTACGAGGGACTCAAACTGGATCACCAAGGGATACTCGAGGAATAGCATGAGATCTGCTGAAACCGATCGAGAAGCCGTTGTACAGCATTTCCCGGGAGAATTGTGGCACAGACTGTGGAACCCGAACGTACTACCGGAAAAACGCCAGACAGAGCGGTGTTACGGCAGAGTAGAGTTTGCTGTAACACCGTTCCTTCGACGGCGCGATGCCGTACGTTCTGTAGAGGCGTTACAGCACAGGAATTCGCACGATTCCGGGGATCTGTTACGGCAAAAACCAAGTGAGAAAGAACGGGGGGTGCCCATTGGAACTGCTGTTGGTCGACTGGGAAGGGCAGAAACTGCGTCGAATGGTGGTGCGACCTCGAGTGCGTATTCTGTGAGGCGGCCCCTTGGTGTGCGGTTTGTTGGACTGGAGAACAGTGGCAGCCAGAGCACTGGAATAGAGTGTGGCTGTTGAATCTATGATTGATAAGTCAATTTTACCAATGGAGATGTGTGTTCGCGAGCAGTGGATCTGTTGGCGAGAAGAAAAACGAAATGGCGACACGACGAAGATCCCAGTTGATCCGGAGACCGGCGACTTTGCATCGTCGACGGACGATCGTACGTGGAGTGATCTCGAGACGGCTCTCGAGTATGCATATACTGGTAAAGCAGATGGAATCGGGTTCGTGTTCACGCGGACGGATCCACTCGTTGGGATCGATCTGGATAAGTGCCGAAATCCAGTCACGGGAAGGCCGGATCCGGAAGCAAAGGAGATCGTCCAACGACTCGACTCCTACACTGAAGTCTCCCCATCCGGAACGGGCTATCACATCCTCATTCAAGGAGATCTTCCGGACGGTCGAAACCGGCGCGGCGGTATCGAGATGTACGACCAGTCTCGCTTTTTCACCGTAACTGCAGACCACGTCGACGGGACGCCGACGTCGATCAACGAACGCCAAGACGCCCTCGAGGCAGTTCACGAGGAGTTCGTCGCTGAAGACGATACCACCAACGACATCGACGCTACCACTAACGGGCGACGTGATGACTCGAGCCAGAGCCAGACGCTCGGCCTTGAGGACAAGATTCTGCTCGAGAAAGCTCGCTCAGCGAGTAACGGAGAGAAGTTCGATCAGTTGTGGCGAGGCAATACCAGTGGATACGACAGTCAGTCGGAAGCCGATATGGCACTGAGCTGTCTGCTGGCGTTCTGGTCCGGTGGAAACCGACTGCAGATGGATCGGCTATTTCGACAGTCAAGGCTCATCCGGGAGAAATGGGACGACGTCCACCACGCCGATGGATCGACATACGGAGAGAAGACCCTTGAGCGCGCGATTGCTGCGACGGATGACTTCTACGAGCCGACAACGTCTACTGTGGAGACGTCAGTGGATGCTGCTGCTAATATTGACTCCGATACTGCTTCTATTCCCGAAGGTAGTATTGCGGAACCGGGCTCTGTATGGATTAATCGAGTGTATATCGAAGAAAAGAACGACCTTCTTGAGGCTCGTATCGACGAGTTGGAGCAGACCATTGCTGACCAACGTGACCAGATCAAACAGCTCACAGCAGAGCGCCAGCAGTTGCGATTGATCGTTGAACAGCAAGAGGACGACCTCGAGGGCACCACTGAGTCAGCTTCCGAGAAAGATGAGAGTTCGTCATCACTACGAATACGGATGCAACAATTGTGGCGGCGAAGCTGATCTCCCAGATAGAGGGATTAGCAACATAATTCATAGCTTTGCTTCGATTCTGTCCAGTAGTTGAAATGGTATTTGCTGAATATATAGCGCGAGTCTTGCACGGCAAGCATGCGTAAAGAAGGCACGAATTGGAGCTTGAAATACGAGGATGGGGTCGTGATCGGGCGGTTCCATGAGAACATTCGGATGGAAGGGTTTGGCCATAGTATATCTTCATCCAATGGATTACGAGACTTCTAGATAAACACTTACAGTAAACCCATTCTCTTATCAGGATGTGCCTGAGCAGACCGAGATATCGGACCAAAACAACAACGGCAGCGATGATAATCCGGATACCGATACGGCATACGATATCGAGACGTATCGCCACGCATTGCAAGAAGCTGGTCGGACACTGGATCAACAGCTCGAAGCGTTCAACGATGTCGCCGACAAAGCATGGCGAATTGTACAGTTGAACGGGATCATAGGTACAGTCTACATCGCGGCTGTTGCAAACGCACTCCCATCGTTATCGATTACGTATCTCAGTGGGGGTTTCATCGCTGTAGGCTTGATTTGCTTCGGTATCTCAGTCTATCTCGCTACAGAAGGGCAGGAAGCACAAACTGTAGTGATCGGTCAAAGCAGTGATTCATTTCGAAGTATACGGTCCACTGATCCTTCTGAGATTGAATATCTCTATAAGACACTAGAGGACTATGAAGGCTGGATCGACCGAGTCAATGTGAAGACAGAAATCAATGGAGATACCGTGAACAAGGCAAAACGAGCATTAATCGCGGGCGTAGTCTTTATTATACTCGGAACATTAATCGCAGTTGTTGTATGAGCAACGACGGAAATTCTAGCGAATCCGGACAATCCGCGGCCGACGCCGCATCTGAATCTGGATTCGAGTCGAGCGGCCAGGAGACGTCGAAGGGCAGGTTCAACTCGGACAACGAAAGTTCGACAGTCAAAAAGATCGACAGCGATTCCTCGGGCTCGGACGAGTAAACGGCCGACGCGGCCGATATAGTGCCGAAATTATTTTCTTTAACGAAGAATCACGTGTGCGTATGGTCGATCCTCGCTGCCCAATCGACTGCCTCGCCCGGTTACTTGAGAGAGTTATAGATCATAGCACGTAACTGTAGGGATTAGCACTGTAACTCATAGTTTTTGATCCATTTCTATTCCGTAGTTACGAGATAAGATCTGCTGAATACATCCTCTAAGTCTTGCACGTTGATTTCAACATGATTGCGATCTATGACATTTAAAAGTATAAGAACCCAATCAATTCCCATAGTTACCCCCCACAAGAGAAATTTCTAGCCGATTCATGGGGTAACCCTCAAGGAGAACAGTTACTCGAGCAACTTCGCCGCTTACCAAGACGGTTTCTCATCCCCGAAAGGGTGAGGGGAATCATAGACTCCCCTCACTGACTATGAGTTCTGAACCACCAACACCGGAACTGGGAGTCGGCTACAAGACGCCTCGAGAGATATCGGCCACGTCACGGGAGACTCGTCGACACCTCTCTGTTCCAAACAACCGGAGCAGAGTCTCGATCGTCTCGTACGTGGAGTGGATTCTGATCGAACTCACACATGAAGACCTCGCTGCCGAGTACCGGTCGTCACATCTCTGGGGCACCAAACGCACACAGTATGCCGCAGAGAGCCCTCGAGGAGAGATCTTCTCAAAACACCACTACGATGCTCGAGTTGGTTGGCATACCGAGACACTTGGTCGGGAGGAACTTCGGACAGAGCTCGTGAACAGGTTGGCACGGTCTCGTCCAGAGACATCAGATCCGGATCTCGATGCAACGTGTCGACGTGACTGTTTCGTGCTCAAACCGATCAGACAACTTCCTTAGCGAGAGACACGAAATAATTCGTAAGTATGCCAAACTATTAGTCCGAGGCGGCTCTACAGGGACCAATGAGCGATCAATCACGTGCGTGGCCAGCGGAGATGGACGCTGCTGATCGCGTCAGGCATGTTGCGTTGACTCGAACGACGCCACAAAATGCTGGCTGGATTGCTGAAGAGGCAGACGTCTCGAGGGATACGGCTGCCAAATATCTCGATCGCATGGCCGATCAGGGCGACCTCGAGGCCGTCGAAACAGCTGACGGTACGTGCTACAAGCCAGACGACGTCACGCAATTCCTGCGCGAAGTCCGTACCCTCGCTGAAGAACAGTCTGTAGACGAACTCACCAACGAATTGCGTGCAATCGGTGACGAAATTGACTCGTGGAAATCAGCCTACGACGTCGAGTCACTCGAAGAACTTCGCCGGAGTATTGGACGTGAGGATCTGTCGTCTAGCGATCGACGTGAGCGCCTCGAGACAATCGAGGAATGGGAGTACAATATCCTGGTACGGGAAGCACTTCAGCTTGCCATCAGCCTGCAGAGTTCACTGACGAGGCTTGACGCAGATCCGCGTATCGGGGAGATGGGTACAGAGACGCTTCCACAGGAAGGCTGACAAACGGATGGTACTGTTTCTTGCTGGAGGCCGAGGATTCACTCGGCTCGAAGGACTTCGTCGGATCAAAGAACGCCTCGAAAAAGAACCTGGTTTCTCCAACGTCCAATATCGACCGTCGCGACTTCGTCCCAGATCTGTTGTTGTTGACGTTGATACGGAGATGTTCTTAGGGAAAGAATTCCCCGCGGCAGCAGGCTACTTTTGAGGTTTCCTGGCGTCCTCGTGCTGGCACTGATGTTCAGCGTGTGCAGTGGGCCGACGATGCAGTCAGTCTGGGATGGCATAAAGATGACGACCACGAAGACCTTGGGGTAACTCACTTTCAGATCGAGACTGATGAGGATTTAGTCCACGAACCTGGACACCTCGAGGCGGAAGCGCCACTAAGTTTTCTGGAGACCTGCCTGCAGCGACTCCCTGCAAAGCTCGAGGGAACAATTACGGACTGAACTTGTTACTCTCGATCCGATAACCTCGTCGAGAGACGATCGAGGCGCTCCTGTGCAGACTCCTTGCGAGACTGTGTGACTTCAGGAAGGTATTCGACTTCACAGAGTTCGCGTGCTTCGACAGTGATTTCGAGAACTGCCCCTTCGTGCTGAGCCTCTGATGGCAGCATCGTTACGTCGATGTCGAGTTGATCGACGGTCTCGCCGTCCTCTTCGAGCAAGAGCACCGCTGTCCTTCCGTCGACGATCCGATCGAGCGTTACGGTGTAGGTCTCACTCATTAGCCTGCTAATGGCGCTGTAGGCACGTCAATCGGGTGGGTGAGCGAGGCCTGTGTGTCGTCATCGCCATCTGGTTTCTCCTCGAGGAGATCCCCAGCATCAGTCGAGAACTCGTGTTCCGTCTTGAGTTCAACATTGCTCCCGTCAGTCGTGAGTACGACATCGCCGTGAACCGCAGTCCAGTACGTTTCGATTCCTCGATCGGCAAAGTCCTCGAGAACCTCGTCGTGTGGATGGCCGTACTGGGAGTCGTACGCACTCGAGATGACCGCCACGTCTGGTGTGACTTGATCCATGAACGGCGTTGTTGAGGACGTCGTCGAACCGTGATGGCCCGCCTGATATGCGTCTGCCACAAGTTGGTCTCCGTGTTCGTCGACCATCCGTTGTTCGGCATCGGCTTCCACATCGCCTGTGGTGAGATAGGAGAACTCGCCAAATCCGATGGTGAGTGCTACACTGTTGTAGTGGAGGTCTGAGCCTGAGTCACCTGCACGTGGATTGAGGACGTTAACGTCCGCCTCGCCGAACTCGAAGTGGTCGCCCTCTTCGACGATCAGAAGTTCGACATCGTACTCTTCGATGGCATCGAGGTATCGCTCGTACGTCTGGCTCGTGGCTGCCACGCCAGAGTCGTAAGCTGTACCGATGCCGTCCAGTTCAGTTTCGTAGTGCTCGATGATCACATCGTGACCACCAATGTGGTCGGCGTGGCCGTGGGTCGCAACGAGATGGTTGATCCGATCGACGTCTTGTGCCTCGAGGTACTCGATCACGTCGGAGCCTCCTTGGCGCCAGTCACCGGAATCGATGAGCATCGTCTCACCAGAGGGTTCGATCAAAAGCGTGGCGTCGGCCTGGCCAACGTCGATGTGGTGAATCACGAGTTCATACGCGAGAAGGTTGTGAATTAGGAATAAACGGAGCGCGGCTCTGGGTAATGGTGGAAGCCGAGTCGAATCGATCTCAGAAATGATTTCTGAAAGCACTATTTAAATATCTAATTATTACGCAAAGTATAAAATAAACCAATACAAGCATCTAAGTGCTAATGATAGATAGATCAAAACAAATCGAAATGAATCGAAGAGCCGTACTGCGTACAAGTGGGGCAGCGGTGCTGTCCGGACTTGCGCTGTCCAGCAGTGTCAGCGGGAAACGAACGAACAAAAACCGCGTAGACGCTCTCTTTGGAAGTACACAGAATCCTGTGCAGCCGGAAGAGATCCTCGCCCTCCAGAAGCGACGAGACGAAGAGGGACGTTCGAAACCAAACGGAACTGCTGATAAAGCCACTAGAGCCTATGCTGTTCCAGAAGTCTCTGAAAAGCAACAAATAGTTGGGTACTTACACACGGTAGATGAACACGGCGTCGAAATCACCCATATTCTTCGACATTCAGAGGAGGACGACGAAGCGGACATCGAGTCGAAACACGAGGAAATCATCGGTCTAAAAGACCGCATCGAAGGCGCCGAGTCAGTGAGATCAGCGTACGAGCGAGAGCGAAATACACAATCAGACTTCACTCAATCGGTCACACCGGCAGGAGACAACCCGGACGTTGGATTAAAATGGACCGCTCGTGCAAATGTGTTTGACCGAGATGGCAATCCGGCGAACGGCGACAACGTTTGCCAGCACGATGTCACGATCTACGAGTTTACGGGGGACATTGATATCGATGATGATCTCTGGGCCATGCAAGGGATTTACCGCGCTCTTCCAGAGCGCCACACCGCGGATCCGAGTGATCAAGAGTACCCATACATGTATTATACTGATGAAATGTCCATCAGGCAGAATTACGATGTTGCGCTTCCTGACGCGACGTTACGTTCTACGGATCCGTCCGGCAGCGAGAATGGTTCAGTAAACAGTAGCTACTCGATCACCGCCGGAACGGGCGGTGCCGATGCGAGCATCACCTGGGAGTATACTCAGCCGGACGTCTCACGTGATGACAATAGTGATACGAGTTCTTATGTGGACACCGCCGCATGGGATTTCGACCCGAACACAGATGATACGGCCTCATCTCCGCTTCAGATCGAACCCGGAAGCAGCGTGAGGTTCGAGAAAGCCGAAGGTTGTGACGACAGCCCGACTAGTTGGAATCTCGGCCGCTCGCGACTCCACTGCGAATTCGATACCCTGTGGTACGGTTCGACGATCGAGCGCGAGGTCAGTGACACGTTCATGGTTTCAGTCTGTCCGTAGAGGGACGCACTTATATTTTCGACTACCGTATTGTGAGTAAATGCAAGGTACTGGAGTCAGTCGGAGAGGTTTTTGTCTCTACTGTGCGAGTGGCTCGGCCCTCCTGAGCGGATGTCAACAATCCATCGAAGATCGCACCGTGATCGATCCTGAACGGACTGATACGAGCGGAGAGTCGTGGCCCCACCCATTTTTCGACAGCAGGAATACGGGTACAAATCTCTACGCCACACCAATCAAAGAACAGCCATCGGTGTCCTCGCTGTTCAATTTGCATACGGGAGTATCTGCACTCGTTACGTCTCGAGAGATTACGGTAGCGGCCTCGAATGAGACAGTCGCGCTCAACGAGGACGGGATAAGGTGGGAGATTTCGAGCGACGCTGGCGGACAAACGGCAGCATCGATAGCTAATGGTGTGGTGTACGTGTCCTCGGACGGAGCGATCACCGCAGTCGACCTTGACACAGGCGAGGAGTACTGGACGATCTCTCATGGAACAAGTTACAGTACGTATCCTATCATTGACGGATCGCGGCTGTACGTCGTCGCCTCGTCCGTCCCGTCAATTAGGGTTTACGACGCGCTTGATGGGACAGTACATTGGACTCACAACCCACCGGTCGGCCTTTCGGGCATCGCCGTACATGATGAGTCTGTTTTCGGAGCCGGGTTCTCCTCAGATGCTGATGGGATGATAGTTAGAGTCGATCCAGGGGGCGAAGAAGAATGGACGACGCCTGTTGCTGCCCCGATAACGGTTCCCCCTGCAATTCTCGATGAAACGCTTTTCATCGGGCTGCGGAACGGAAACGTGATGGCAATAAATGTACACACAGGACACGTAGAGTGGGAAATATCAGTTCTCGATTCACTTGGAGGCGTGTTACAGACGCCGCTTACCATCACGAATCGGGTAGTTTGTGTCCCTGCAAATAACGGATCGGTCTCATACGGACTTGATCGAGAGACTGGCGAAATACTCTGGAGCGTTCAGACAGGAACCACGCTAGCCCCTGCAGTTAGCGACGGCGATCTTGTGTATTTTCTTGGGTCGAACGGAATTACCGCTGTCGACAGCCGAGACGGAGGGACGTATTGGCGGGTAGACCAGTCCATATCGACGCGATGGGCGGCTTTCGCGGGAGAGGAACTGTATTTCGGGGGACTAGACGGGACAGTGTACCGAGTATCGAACTGAGATCGGAAGTCGACATCCGTTATCGAACCGTAAAATCTGGTTGCCGTGATTCAGGACACTTCGAGCTGGTGACTAGTGACCTCCTTGGTAATCATCCATACCGATTGACTTAGTTATATAATTAATCCCCCACCCCTCTTTCTTTCTATAATTAGTTGTTATATTACAACACCAATGGATACGACAGTCAGTCGGAAACCGATATTGCACTGTACTGTCTGCTGGCGTTCTGGACGAGTGGGAATCGAATGCATATGGATCGTTTGTTTCCACAATTAGGATCCATCAGAGGAAAATGGGACGACATCCACCACTCCGATAGATCGACATACGGAGAGAAGATCCTCGAACGCGCAATCGCTGCAACGAATGAATTCTACGAGCCGACAACGTTTTACTGTGGAGACGTCAGTGAATGCTGTTGATACTGATACTGCTTCTATTCTCGGGCAGACATTGCAGAACGGGGTTCTGAACGGATTGATCGAGTGTGCCTCGAAGAAAAGAACGACCTTCTTGAGGCCCATATCGACGAGTTGAAGCAGACCATTGCCAATCAGGGTAACCAGATCGAACAACTCACAGCAGAGCGTCAGCGGTGGCGATCGATCGTTGAACAACAGGAGAACGGCTCCGAGGGAACCACTGAATCAACCTCCGAGAAAGATGGGGATTCGTCATTACTCCGAACCCAGGTGTGGCAGTTGTGGCGTCGAAGCTGACCTCCGTAGTGAACGCAGCTTTTTGCACGAGTAATCGTCGTTATTATCAGTGATTCACTCTTGGCCGTGGCATCAGGAAAAAGTCTCAGTTCACTCGAAATATGCAAAGAATGGGGAACTTTCAGATATGGCACTCACACTGTTTCCTACCCAAAACCATCACCCCAGTCACGAATGCATACAATTATCGAACTAAATCTACGAAGCTTTTATAAACACATGCTACTTTAATTCTCCTAGAATGTTATCTAAATATGGAATGATTGCGATTTCCTTAATTGTCGCACTTGGTTTTGGAATTGCATGGTACAAAATATCAATTGACAAATATAGAGGCAGATACTCTGAGAGCGCTACCCAGATTGCAGGCAGCGAATCATTTGCAATGGCTTACCTCGCAATACTGGCTCTTGGTCAAGCTGTGGGAGTGTATGGCCTCTATGAAGGTGTCCATCCGATTAACGATTATACGGAACTCTACGCTCTAGCCGCTGTGGCGGCATTTGGCGCTATTGTTGCTTACGAATACAAGCGGTGGAATCTTTCAGAGAGATTCGTTGCTCCGAGTACGGTTATTACACCAGTTTTCACGTTGGTCTTGTCAATAGTGCAACACCAGACTGGGATTATTCTTGGACTACCAACTGAAGTGATTATTGCCCTCCTCCCAGCGTACTGGCTCTTAGCACGAGTTATGTTTGACGACCGCGACCCAGACCTTTAGTCGTGGGTTGTGGCTCCTAGACTCACGAGGTCGTCTGAAACTCAGGGATGCGGCGACGTCAGCGTCGAAGGACGCGTGCTCGAACTGCGAGACCCTGTCCACTTGATGGACGAACTCGAGCTCGCACAGGGAACGGCCTACAGCTACGTGAATCGGCTCGTCGACGCCGGCATCGTTGAAAGGATCTACGATGGACAGCCTCGTCGGCACACTGCCCGCGAGATCGACCAGACCGTGACAGATGCGAATGGACGTGAATACACGATCACGCACGCCAGCGCTGATCGCCGCGGTCGGTCGCCGCGAGACCAACGGTGACGTCGACACCTACATCGACCGCCACGGCGTCGCCGGCCTCACGACGGCGCTCACCCACACGGTCGCACGTGAACGCGGCGAGACAACACCACCGTTTGATGGCCGATGATCTCGATTTTTCGCCGCTGGCCGCCGAGATCATCCTCCAGGCACTTCGTCCCGTTATCCACGAGTGCCACGAGATCGACAAGTAGACCCTGAAAGCCCCTGACTCGCTCGAGTGCCGCGACTTGCTGCGCGCCTCACTCCGTTTCGGTGCTTGCGTCGTTGGGGAGGGGGGGGTTCCCCGAGTGCGTCAGTCCCTTTCGATCCCACCCACGTGGATCAATCCGCTGGCTGTGGAGGGTGGTAGTTCTCTTCAGTGAAGGCACGTCCCGCTCCCCGCTTCTGCTCTTTGTTCACTCTCGCTCTTCGGATGCCAGTATTAAGCGCGCTTTCGGTCTTCGCTCCCGCTCAGACACGTAAGCGGCTTAAAACTGGACGCTCGCTCCGATTGAAGCGCCGCGCGTTACTGGTTTGGTAGTTCGATACGTCTCGCTCGCGCCCTGACGGGCGCTTACGAAGGCGCGAGCGAGACGCGTATGATGAAATGTTGGACAGCGAGAGAGTCAGGGCTGGAGAGTCGTGGTGTCGGAAAGACGCCGAGTGAGCGCCTTTGGAATGAACTCCAATGTCTAGTAAGAAGTCGGTTAGTAAGGTCGTTTCGGTCGATGAACAGGCGTACGAGCAGGAAACGGATCAAGCGGAGCACGAGGACGTCGTCGATGAGACGCCAAAGTTCCGGGCCACGGTGGAGATGGAGATTCAGGCGAAGGTGGATGCAAACCACCCAGACGGGATGGTCGACACCAACGAGGATCGGATCTACGGTGTGACCTTAGCCCAGGAAGAGCGTATTCGAGCCAGAGAGGAAGAACTCGAGCGAATCAGTGCACAGGCAGCGTTCGGTCGACAGGAGGGACGAGCGGAGCGAACGAGAGCGGTGGTTAAACAGGCACGACGGAATCAACGGCCGGGCAAGGACGTCGATCCTCGAGAGGAACTTGGAGGGGTGAAATTGGGTCAGGTCAATCGGCAGGCACAGCGGTTGGCAGCGGACGTCACCGGTGGGTACACGCGAGCGGTCATCGGAAAGCGGATCGCCAGTCGGGTTCTCGAGGGTTCGGATCTGTTCGAGGCGGTGATGGAGACGAAAGAAGAGATGCAACATGAGGCAGGAACGATTGTGCCGATTGGAAGGCTCGAGTCGATTAGGAGAGGCGAGGTCAGTGTGGAAGGCCGTGTGATCGAACTGTGGGAGCCCTCGAGTCCAGCGATTCAACAGGTTGGGCTGCTCGAGGACGAAACTGGTCGGACGAAGTTCACGATCTGGGCGAAGAGCAATCAGACGATGGTTCGTGAGGGTGAGCGAGTGCGGTTCAGGGCGGCGGCGAAGAACTGGTACAATGGACGGTGTTCAATCGCGCTGACTCACTGGTCGGAAATCATCTTCCCCGAGCGCGGTCGGTGGTGGGAGTAGTCGATAAGGTCTCTTTTTGTTGGTGCCCGATCACCCACGACCCACCGCCCCACCCACCTCCACGTTCCGGGCTGCTCACGGCCACCAGCCGTGAGTTGCCGGGCTTTCGCCGAATCTTCTCAATTGTGCTTCCAGCAGCGGATTTTTGGGGCCATCGATGCTTGACGGCTGCTCGCAACGCAGACAAGGGCGGTGAGTGATGCAGTATACGCTCGCTGGCTGCGCCTTCTTTGACGCTTCGTCAGGTACCGAGGCCGACGAGGCATATTCCTGGGGAAAAGACGAACGAATCTCTCACCCGATCTGTGTTGACACTGTCATTCAAACGCGGCCAGATCTTGACGAACGCGAACACTACGCCTGCGACGGGTGTGAATTGGTCGTCAACGCACTTGCAGCACTCACGCGGTTCCGGGTAGAATTCGAACCTCTCGAAGGATCACTCCAGTTCTGTGGACGCTGAAGTCCCGGAGGCCCAGCGACGTATGGACGTGCAACCTCGAGGAGCACCTCATCACGCCGCCGACAGAATGAATGACGGAATCTGACCTGCTTCTGAGTTAGTGTTCCCCTCCCGTAACAAACATCCAAATAGCTATGCATCCACGGAACCAACAGTAATTTATGTCGAGCGGTACCATCGATATCGACGAGTTCGAGAACGCCGACGACGATGAATTCGAGGAACGAAACGACACCGAGCGAATCGTGCTGTTCCTCGATGAGAACGACGACCGGGCGTGGAAGGCGGCGACGATCGCTGATCAACTCGACCTAGATACGGACGCTGTCAGTGCCATCCTCTCGCGACTAAAGGAACGAAATCTTGTACGGCATAAGCGTCCGTACTGGGCGATCACAGACGACGAGGATCAGCTTCGAGCCGCCTACCGGCTTCACCAGCACCACCAGACTGCAGACGAGCAGTACGGTGAGGAGCATCTCGAGGAGTTGAAAACTGACGAGATGGAGGAAGTGCAGTGACCGCGTTCGGTGAACTGGAACGTGGCGACATTATCTGGGGAACCGATCCGCTCTCCGACAAAGGTCGTCCGATGCTTGTTTTGGGAACACCTCAATTTCCAAACCACGGTGTACAGCTTATTACCGTC
Source organism: Natronosalvus amylolyticus (assembly GCF_024298845.1). Lineage (NCBI taxonomy): Archaea > Methanobacteriati > Methanobacteriota > Halobacteria > Halobacteriales > Natrialbaceae > Natronosalvus > Natronosalvus amylolyticus. The sequence continues at coordinate 48,360 of NZ_CP101159.1, read as the reverse complement.
CTGATCTCCACGAAGACCTACCACGAGGAGTCACTCACGCTCCGCGACGACGACTACGAAGGCGAGCCACTCGGGGAACGAAGTCACGTCCTCCCGTGGACGCTCGTAACCCTCAACAGTGCACCAGAGGTAGAGTTCCATATGACTTCTCTGGTGGACGAACGAACCGAGGACGTGGCCACACAGTTAATTAACTACATTTCATCTTGAGCGAACCATGGTGTCGTCAACGGCAATACCGGGCGATCGAAGCGCAACGTTGGAGCCAAGAACACTTATTGCCCAGTCCGCACGGTTGGGATACAGTGTCTCTAAAAATTGTGACTGACAGACAGCCGTGATACTATGGATTTAATGTATAAATTTTCGAATGTACACCTATGTACGACCTGACCGGGTTTCAACGTGATCTCCTGTACGTGGCTGCTGGACTCAATGAGCCTCACGGACTCGCGATCAAAGACGAACTCGAGGACTACTACGAGAAAGAGATCCACCACGGCCGTCTCTACCCGAATCTTGACACCCTCGTCGAGAAAGGGCTGATCGAGAAAGGTGAAGCCGACCGTCGGACGAACGTCTATTCTGTGACCCGTCGAGGACATCGAGAGATCGAAGATCGACGCCGGTGGGAAGACCAGTACGTCGAAGACACTCTGTAACTTTGGTGGAGATCGTTCTCCAAGGCTGCTGAGCTTTCTCTTATTCGTTCACCATATCGACGCTGACCGCACGGTGGTTTTTTTTCAGACCCGCTGATGGCCAGCGGTCTTCTCGAGTTCGACTCGAGGGACCTGAAGTGAACATGGCTACGAGCAACAGCACCCGGGAAACGTTCGACGATTCGGATACCCGGCATGACGAGATGCACGGTACGATCGAAACATGGCTCGAGGATCTCGTCTGTGAGGTCGACGGCGCCGTCTCGAGCGACCAGTTCAGAGAGTGGCTCGACGTCCAGAGTGAGTTCCACGACTACTCTCCTCGAAACACACTATTGATCAAGCTTCAGTGTCCGCACGCGACTCGAATCGCTGGCTACAGAACGTGGCAAAACGAGTTCGATCGATGTGTGAGCGAAGGCGAAAAAGCGATCTGGATCTGGGCACCGATCATCGCGAGGAAGTGCCCCGAGTGTGGAAACTCGTCGTCGTACCACGAACGGAGTGAGTGCGAGTACGACGACACTGAATCCGACGAGTGGAACAAGGGGCTTGTCGGCTTTCGGCCAGCACCAGTCTTCGATATCTCTCAGACTGAGGGAGAGCCACTCCCGGAACTCGAGACCGAGGCAATCGGCAATGCCAATGAGTTGGTGCCAGCGCTCCTCGAGGCAGCGGTTGTCCTTGAGGTGGAGGTCGAGGTCGTATCTCATCGGGAATGGTCTCACGGCAGCGCCAAGGGCGTCTGTCAGTATCGTCTGGAGAAACAGCCACTCGTTGAAGTCCGTGATCGCGAAAACGAGGCTGATCTCGGCGTTACACTCGTTCACGAGTACGCTCACGCACTGCTGCACGGTGGTCTCGAGACCGAAGACGAACGGTCAAAGCGTGAACTCGAGGCCGAAGCCGTCGGCTACATCGTCGGTCGATACTTCGGGTTGGACACGAGTGGGTCAGTGTTCTACCTCGCTGCATGGGAAGGTGATGACCCGGAGATGATTCTCGATCGACTCGAGCGGATTAGTTCGACTGCTCAAAAAATTATCGACATCGTCGAGGAGGAGATGGACGATACGTGACGGGACACTGTTGTTCGAGATCATTGAGGCACTCGAAAAGTTATTGAATCGGCAAATACGCATACAGACTTAAAATCCGATTGGTTATTAATCAATTCAATGACTTGTTATGGAATCTGGAAACTCACAGAGGTATTCGGCGACAATTTGTTAATGACCTAATTATGGACGAGCAATCTCAATCGTATGGGTCGAAATCGACCGGTGCGAACGTTCGGAAACTGGTTGCCGCAGACCGTGTCACTAACCAGCAAACACCGCTTGTGTCGCAAAGGGTTCCATCCAGATCCTCAATATTATTTATAACTTGGGTAGAGAACCGTTAGTAATGGGTATCGCGAGCGTGAGTCTTTCCAAGGCAGGGGCAGTAGTGGTCGTGGCGGGATTTGCTGCATTCTTGGTGGCAGTTTTCGTGTGGCCGCTCGCCGTCTCGGCCTACCGCCGCTGTCCAGGCCTCCTGTTTCCGGGCGCTTCTCTCCGGCTTACGGCGCTACGTGGAGAGGTTCGCGACCGGGGATGGCGATGGCTAGGCCGCAATTTGTCCCGGGACAAGCGGGCATTGATGACGTACTGGAGCTTTCTCTGGGTGGTCCCTCTTGGACTGCTGGTCGTAGTTGCGGTGGCATCGCTCGACTTAGCGCTGGTTGACCGGGTACAGCTGGAGGTGGTTCAGCACGCATGGCAAGCCCAGCTCACGATCACCAGCCTCAGCTTTATCGTCCTGATCTTCCTGCTGGAGCAGACGGCGCGGACGGAGTACCGGGAAGGCGTGATCCAAGAGTTCTTCAGTTCGACCCGGATCATGCCAGTGATCTATTTTACGTTGGGTGCATCCGGCTTCGTGGCCTATCTCTACATGTCCCGATCCGGTGAAAGCGTGGCCCCAGCGATCGCGGATGCGACCTTCATCACTTTTCTCGGGACTGTCCTCGGGATCGGCTACGTCTACTATCGGGTGGCGCGGCTGATCTTCTTCGACCCCGTGGACGCAATGGCGGTCGCCCAGGTGCAGCGCGGCATCGACCTCAAGCTCCGGGACCAGGACCGGCAAACGGTCTCGCAGGCCGTCTTGGAACGGATGCTCCCGGACTTTGTCGGAATCGGCGTCGACCGTGACGGCCGGCTGTACATGGCGCAGGAACTCGACCTGGAGGGGTATATCGCGGATATCAACCTATCCAAACTGGTTGAGGTCTGCCGGGCCCATGCCGACCGGTTTGAAGGCGATACACAGCCGACACTCCTCCTGAACCTAGGTCTCGGGGAGGAACTCCAGCCGGGGATCGACGTCGTATCCGTGGCCGACCCGGCGATTACGCCGGAGGACGTCCCGAACGCGTTCGCAGCGGAACTGGCGGACGCGATCCATTGCAGCAGCGACAGGCCGTGGAAGACCGGAGACCGTTTGATCGAGCGAAACATGGGCCGGATTGGCGAGGAGACACGAGCCGCGATCACCGATCTCAGCCCGACCCGCCTGGAGAGATACCTGGGACTGTATATCGATCTGCTACAGCACGCGACCCGGGTGAACCGACAGCTCGGTGCAGTCTACGGTGGCACCCCGGTCCCGGTCTCCAATCTGATCAACCAGATCTACCGCGAGTTCTACCACATCCTGGACGGGGCAGCACAGACCGGGAGCGCCGACCTGATTACCACGGTACGCGGGGAATTCTTCCGGCTGGCGCTGGCACAGCACCGGCAGCAGGAACCCCACCTGTTCGACAAATCGATCGGCCTCTATGCTTCGTACTACCACGTGCTGGCGGCGAGTCCCGCGATCGACCAGAAAACGGTCAACGGCCTCCTGTCCTCCCTGGACAATATCAAGACGATGCTGGCCGCGGACTTGGGCGGAGCCCGATCGGTCGACGCGGCCGACCATGCCGCCACCGATCTGGCCGGGTTCTACGACACGCTGGAACAGCTACTCCGGCTGGCGATCGAGGAAGGGGACGGAGAGACGTTCAACAACGTTTGGAACCTGGGGGACGACGAGTTCGTAATGGTTCGGCCGGAAAGCAGGATCCATGACCTGCAGTGGCAGCTCGAGGAAACCGACGACGAGGCGGAGCAGGAACGGCTGGAACAAGAGCTCGCCGTCAAGCGGAAACAACAGGACGCGGTCGACACGATGCAGTCCCGGTTCGAGGAGTCCCGGTTCGTGGCTGCGGCATGGGCGTACCGGGAGATCCGAGAGGGCAACCTTGCGGAACCCGTGTTCCAGGAGATGTTCCGCGAATCGTTCAAAACATACCGATTCTCCACGCTGGTCGACATCTATTACCGGCTGTGTACCGGTGGACGCCTCGATTTCTTCCGGTGGGAATCGGAGGATGCCGACGTGTTCAAGGGCGTTCAAGCCAGTCAGCCGGCCGTCCATAGCTGGCTACAGGTGTTTTTCTGCGCGATGGGCCTGCTCTTCCTAGACGTTGACGAGTACGACACGGACACGGTGCCGGCGAGCGACAACCCGCTGGTGAGTAGCGCGATCGACCGGACGAGCTACCCCGACCTCTGGGACACGATCGACTCCATCTCCGCCGATGAGTTAGCGCTTACCGGTGTCGCAGAGGACGAGTTTGCGGACCTGGAAGAGAGGAAAGCGGTGTTCTTGGTCCTCCATGAACAGATGGAGGAGCTCCTGAACCGCCGGGAAGATGAGCGGGTGATCGACGCGAATCTGGATCCGGACAAGGTCGCTGACTTCACAGAGGACTACGTCTCGACCTTCACGGACCAGTTCATGCTCCGAACCGTCTTCAAGGATCTGGGCTGGCTCGACACCCGGCCGTACGACGACGAGACTGACGTCGACGGGTTCGGCTACAACGTGTTCTACCCCAAACGTGGATTCATCCCCGATCCACCAGCACAGTTCATTCACCATCTCGATCGCCGCGTACAGAACCACGTTGACCGCCTGCTGGAGGAATGGCTGGGAGAGGATCAGGATCACCTAATCCACCACCAGATCGACGCCTACGAGTCGATACCCGACAAGATCACGTCCGTCTGCCGAGACCACCAGGAACGAGGAAAGGAGCCGAGAGCGATTCTCACCGGCGGGTTCCGTGCTCGCCGCAACCTGGCGGACAGCAACGTCTTCCATGGGGAGTACCATCCCTCTGACGACGTGACCGGCGGGTTTGCCGTCGACGACGCCATGATCCCGGTGTATGACACCCAGCACAGCGGGTTTGACGCCATTGTCCTCGCCGGGGCGGATCAGCCCGCCACACTCACCGAATACAACCGCGACGACGCCCCGGTCTACGTAGACATCCAGAAAGTAACCCGACAGCTCCTAGAAGAACTGAACCCGGAACAGTTCGACGACTTGACCGACGACGAGCTTCGCGACCACCTCCAAAAGATCCGGTTCCGGGCACTGTACTACGGCCATTTTGATGCAACCGACATCTTCGGTGCCACAATTACCGTGACCGACTAAAGAATGTGTTCCTATACGGCACCAGGTATCCGACAACAGGACGCGAAACACGGCCTCTCCATACCGATAACAGTACCAGAACACCGGAACCAGACAAGATGCCGTGGTATCGCCGGACGATCTACACGGTCGCCGTTGACGATGCTGATACTACTGAGACGGAGCAGATGTGGCGGCAGATCGACCCGGTAGTGTACTACAAGATGCGGCGGGTGGTGCAGGCAATCAAGGGGAGGCCAACAGGAGTGACGCCTTAGTCCGGTGTTTACTTAGGCCTATAAAGACACATGCCACCTAATAGATGGCCCTGGAAACACCTGAGAACAGGACGGTGGTGAGGCGATGAGACGATTTGCCGAAGGTGATCGAGTTCGAGTTGATATTCCTGATGAGCGTGACCCCGACCATGCAACTTACCACGGGATGCATGGAACGGTGGTAGGTATTATGTCCGATGCAGCGGATGCCGTGACCGGTGACGAGCGAGACGCATATCTTTATCAGATCCAGCTTGAGACTGGCGAGCACGCTGACTTCCGGTGGCGGGATTTACGCCCACCTATTTCTCATAGATAGGGGGGTAGAGACTGAGTCAGTAGTTAATTCAGTATCATTACTCGAATAGTGCCACATGCCGATTGATGATCAGGAACTCCAGGAGTATTATCGGGAGTTTCAGGAGGAGTCGGGAGAGAAGTTCGCGAAGGCCCGGATCGAGAAGAAGCAAACCATCCCGGAGCTGCTATCTGAGAACGCGGTAACGCAACTTGAGGAAGGAGATGTCCGTGAACTGGTCCGGAACCTCTGGGCATTCCGGGGCTGGAGTAACAAGGATTACATCGTCGAGCAGATCCTGAATGACGGAGTCGGTCCTGTCCGCGACGCATTTCACGATGCGCTGTACGAGACTGATACCGTCGAGGAGAAGTTCGACATCTTGAACGAGAACGTGCATATGCTGGGTTCAGCCAGTATCACTGAAATTCTGACCTTCATGTATCCGGAACAGTGCGCGATCTTCAATCGACGGGCACGCGATGCCCTCGACGTGCTGAACTATGGTGATCAAGTCCCCGACCGTCTCACCTCCGGTGCGGACTACGATGCGTTTCTCGAGGTCATCTAAACGATCATGGAACGACTGGACCTGATTGGGGGGCCGGAATCCCCGGCCTTGGACATTCAGGATTACGTTGATGTCGACTACTTTCTGTTCTACCTCTCGAAACTTGACATTTATGAGCCCGGTGAGTCACCTGAGCATCAGGAACCCATCGAGGACTTCGACCATGATGAGATACAGGAAAAACTCTTGGACATCGGGAATGGTCTCGGCTTCGACGTGGAAGACGAATACCAGGCCGGCCCTGGTGCCCGGATCGACGTGCGGTGGAGCACTCGGGTCGCCAACCTCGGCGTCATCTCCTACGCGTTCGAGGTTCATCGCCGGGGAAGCCGCGACTCAGCAATCCTCAACCTCCAGAAAGCACAGAACGCTGATCCCACACTTCAGAAACTGGTCATTGTCTCCACCCAGGATCAGCTCGCCACCTTCGAAGATGAAATTGAGGCTATCAGCACCGACTTCAGCCAGTCTGTCTCCTATCTCGAAGTCAGCCAGGTCAACAAGGCTGTCAGCCGGCTCGCCGACCTCAAAGACATCCTTCAGGACGCCGGACTGATGGGCGAGTTCTGAGACAGTTCCCATTCATGGCCAACCTACCTACTGGATCTTGCTAAACAGCTGGCCGATATACGCACCGGGGTCATCCTGGAACAGGACATGGTGATCCTCGAACTCCTCTTTCGACAGGCCATGGGTCTCTTCTGCCTTGTCTGGTGAAGTGTTTGAGATAATAAATGATTCCAAGACAACCTGGTCGTCGTCTAACCGTTCTTGGATCTTTTTGACCGTCTTGTAGAACTGGATTTTCTTATGGTGGATACCGATGTGCTGCAATCCTTTCGGATCGACGAAGACGACTCGCTGCTCCGCCCCATTCTTTATCCAAAGGATGAAGTCGGGATAGAAGTTCCCGGCTTCAAAGAACCCGACTCCTTTCTGTGACAGATTCCGCAGGAGGAAGACCTGATCTCCATCTATTGCATCGTTCCAGTCGTTCTGGACGTAGTCACGCAGATCCTCAACAAATTTCTCTTCACCATTGTTGAGCCCAACCGGGCTGATCGACTCGAACTGTGGATCTGTCGTGAACAAGGGCTGATAGAGATGCTTGTCAAAGTAGACATTCGGGAAATCTTTCAGGTCACGTTCATACACTTCGGTAGCTTCTTCCAGCACCTCAGTCACGGTCTCGATAACCGCCTCGTTCGATTCGGGGATGGTAAGCGTATAGTTGTCGGGAAAGTTCCTATCCTCGGCATCCAAGGTCTGATAGCTGAGGTGCTGACTCTCCCAGCTCTCCTGCTTCTGGCTGTAAAACTCATCCACGTAGGATTTGAGAAGGATCTCGACAAGCCGCTGGATATCCTCGAGATCGCTGAACCCGTCCGGATTCACATCAGCCGGACGACAGTGCAGCGTGTACGCCTGCTCTTCGATGATCTCCCGGAGAACATCCTTGTCAAGCGCAAGGTTGGTCAACTCCTTCTGGCGTTTATGCTGCAGTATCTCGAAGTAGATTTCGTTCCAGTCCAAAAGCGGAATCACGGTATCCGGTATCGTTCGCTCCTGATCCGATTCCTCTGTCGCATGGGACGTCTCCGTAACACTCTCAAGAACCTGTACCTGTGGCCGGCGGTCAACACGGGGGCAGACATCTGAATCCAGCGTCAGCGCAACAGTCGCCTCCTGCTTAAACTCACGGTCATCATCCACTCGTGGTACTTTAAGCCCTTCATCAAGCAGGTCGTTCTTTACTCGGACTTCGAGATCGCGCTTCCAGTATTCCGGCTCGATTCCCTCCTCTTCGAGATACTCACGGAACTGTCGCATATAGTCTGCCTGAACGCCGAATATGTTCAGCGTCTCCAAGATCTCAATGTGTTCCGGCGGCTGGTCATCGGCCTTCAGCCGGCTACTCCGCTTCAGAGAGAACTCTTTGCCCTTGAGGCGGACGCCGCGGCCGAACAGTTGGATAACTTCGGAGCCTTCGCTTTTCCCGACGTTCATCAGCCCCATGTTGGACACGCGCCACGTATCCCATCCTTCGATAAACTTCTTCGATCCAAGGAGGATGTTCACATTGGAGTCGCCGTCCTTGATATTATCGAACAGTGACTGGGTGAACTCGTCCTCATCCTGAGTGATCTCTTCAGCATGATCCTCGACAAGGGTCTGGAATGCGCTGGTATCCCCGATATTGACAACGCCGAAGTAGGCATCGGAGTTGGCTGCCTTCACACCGAGTTCGTCGTCCTCTTCTTTGAGTTCAGCCACCTGCAGGTGAGATGGGCCTTCCACGTGGAACAGACAGGTAAGTGCGTCGGCGTAGATTTCCGCGGCAGTCAGTCCATGGTCGTCAAGATACGTGAATCCCTCTTCAAACACGTTCCTGCCGTCCGGTGATTCAAGTCCGGACGTCCCGTTGAGCAGTTCCTGTATCCGGTCTTCGGCCCACTCGGCATCACTCAGGAATCGCTGCAGGAACTGGAGGACGGTCAGAACATCAGACGTTTTCTCGCCGTGCCGTGTATAGATTGCGTTCACCCGACCACCGACAAAGATCCAGAGGGGACGTTCTAGCTTATAGTCCTTCACCGCTCCCTCGTTCTCCTCGTAATACCGCATCTGTTCGTAGAACGAGAGCAGGTTCCCGAGCAGCCAGGTATCGGTCACGTCTTTGGATACGTCCGTGTCCAGATTGAGGATACGGTAGTCCTTGCCGTAGCCGTCTTGAAAAAAATAGTTGTATGAATAGTCGAAGAGGATCGCTTTCGAATACTCTTCAAGAAGCGTTTTGTTGTTCGCGGCGTTGATCGCCTGTCCGAAGGTGGCGCTGTATTCAAAGACGAACCCATCGCTAACCACTTGGCTACGCTGGTCCATCCAGACATCGCCACCACTGCCCTTGTGCCCCTCATCAACAAACACGAGATTGTTCCCCTCAAAAGCGTCGACATTGACGGTTTTCTCCCCCGCTTCTTCATTCAGTTTGTGGATGTCGATGACTTTGACCTCCTGATCATCATTCGCAAACAGAGACCGCGCTTCCTTGTTGAAGGCACTACAGGGAATATTGTCCTTCCGCATCTCCTTGATGTGCTGCTCGGTCAGTTCCTCTCGCGGTGTGATCAGTATAATGTTGTCAAGATCCGCATCGTTGTACTGGAGGAACTGGTGATAGTTGATATGGAAGATGATCGTCTTGCCACTACCCGTAGCCATCCAGAACGCTAGCTTACAGAGGTCCTCTTTCTGATAGCTCAACACATAGTCCGCCCTACTGGTATTGGCTGTATTCCAGTCCTGGAGGTGTGCGTTGAGGTCATCCAAGAACTCGTCTTTCCGGTTGAAATAGGCGTCCAGATAAATCTCGGTGAAGAGTGCGGCCAGATACTGGAAATACTTGAGCTGGATCGGCCGGTCTCTAACTCGGTTGATTTTCTCCATATACTCCTTGATGTTGAGGTCATAGTCAGCAAGCTTCTGCTCCGGGATTTGCACACACTCAATCGCGGTGAGTACGTGGAAAAAGTAACTGTGCCCGTCCTCCGTGAAGCCCTCCTCAATGTCTCTTAATTTTTCCTGAAGATCATCGAAGTCATTCTGGCCAAATAGCTCATAGAAGTAATCACAGAGGACCAGCCGGTGTTCCAGACGTTCCGTCATGGTCTACGCCTCCATACGGTTCTTAAACACAGATTCCAACGACCGAGCATCGGAAACCACCGAATCGCCGTTGACATACACGAGATCCTCATCGCCATTCAGAAGCGTCTCTTCCACAAATGATTGCTCAGTCTCCAGGTCTAGCTCCTCGCTATTGCGCCAGATGACGGTGACAGTCCCCTCATCCCTGGAACCACGAACAACCCGGTATGTCCGGTTCTGATGCTCGTGTGACTCAACCGTTTCTACCTGCAGCCCCAGCAGATAATTGAACGTCTCGACTAGGTCGACGGTCTTCGTCGTTTTCTCTCCGTTTTGAGTGATATGGAGCTGGTATTCGAACGGGTGGCTCAGTTGATCGATGTTCAGCCGGGTCTCACTTTGTTGTGTCTCGAACTCGAGCATGTACTTTAAGAGATAGTCGTCAAACGTGTCGAGCGCGGCTTGTCCTTCGCCAGAGAACGAGATGTTGTCCAAGCTATCTTCATACGATTCAATCTCGTGATATTTGATTACCTGGGAGATCCCGTTCTGGTTTTGTGGCTCGCCATCATCCCATTCGGAACTGTAAGCCACCTTCTTGATCCGAGGCTTCAGGACAGTATCGAAGTAGTCACCCATCTCGACCAGGAGATACTTGCGATTACCGCTATCCTCCCGGTTGAGATCCATAACGGCGTGAGCAGTTGTACCCGACCCGGCGAAGAAGTCGACGACCATATCATCATCACGGGTGGCGGCTCTTATGAAAGACCGAATTAACGAGACAGGCTTCGGATAATACGTTTCGCTGTCCGGCAACAGATCGCGGAGTTCCCGGCCACCGTGTTCGTTCCGATGGGATTGCAGAATGGACGTCAGATACTCTGTTTCCATTTCCTCAATAGTGCGGTCATTCGTCGAGGCTTCTTCCACCCAAGTGGAAATCGGGTTTGCGGACTCCTCTGGATCATAATACGTCTTGAACCGGGGCCGCGTCATATTCCCGTCCTGCTCATCCGGCCAGATGATCATATCGTCCTCGATCATCTGTTCCATCGTTTTAGGATAGAACCGCCAGACGCGTTCCGGGTTTGCTTCGTATTCCTTGCCAGTCCGGGGATTCTCGATGGTGTAGTACTGGCCGGGACGCTGGTCTTTCCCCATACCGACGGTCAAATCGGTGCTCCGGTACATGCCACGCTCGTCCTCATACGGATAATCATCGGGATCCGGCGGGAGGCCGTACAGCAGGCTGTCGTCTCGGGACTTTGCATAGGTCGGGACGTACTCGTGATCGGGGGAGACTGGCTCATTCCGCATCCCGGTCGATGTACGACGCTTCCATACGAAACTGGCAATATGGTTCTCCTCGCCGAGTATCGAGTTCAATAGGCTGATCAGACGGTGGTACTCTCGGTCGTCGATACTGGAAAAGAGAACGCCGTCCTCACGGAGCAGTTCCCGGCCAAGTGATAGCCGATCCTGCATCATGCTCAGCCAGGACGAATGTCTATAGCTGTCTTTGTAGACAAACTCGTCGTTCCCCGTATTGTACGGGGGATCAATGTAAATGCATTTTACTTCTTCCCGATATTTTTCCATCAGAAGGTTTAGGGCCTGGAAATTCTCGCCCTTGACTAGAACACCATCAACTGCGTCATCCAAATTAGCGAACGTCGAAAGAAGTTCGTGTTTGAACTCATAGTCAAAGAACCGCGTGTCCACCATGAAATACGGGTGGTCTACCAAAAAGTCCTCATCAATTTCGGTGTCGTCCGTAAACCGGCCGAGGCCCTGTTCATCCTGCTCTTCGATTCGGTACAGCTCTCGCCATTCCGCGATCTGTTCCTCGCTCTCAATGATCTGTGAATAGAACCGGTTAGGAATATTCTCAAGAGATAGACAGTATTCTGTCTTCGTGACAAACTTTTTCTTCTCGTATAACTTCTTCTGGAACTCTTCGATCTGTGCCAGGAAGGTGATTATGCGCTGACCGATTTGCTGGACAACGTTCGCCCGATCTAATTCGGTCATCCCTTGAGATTCGCTTCCTTGGAGGCCATCAAGGTCTACTACTTCGTTTTTGATGTAGAACTCGAGTTCCCGCTCGAGGAAGCGCTGAAGATCTTTATGAATGAAATAGTCCGTCGTGTTCTTTGTTGTATACTGGTACAGATGGTAGTCCAGAACACGTTTGTCGCTCTGGTGCGCGCTCTGTGACAACTGGTTTTCGATGGAGTCAGGCAGTTCGGATAGAAGGTCATCTGCCACGTTGTTGCGGATATCTCGCTGCGTCGTCTGTGATCGTGATGAGATCCCGTACTTTTCGTAGTCTGCATCTGTTAACGGCCGGAATTCGAACAGAATCCGAAGTTCGTCCGCGTCGGCATCGTATCGTATTGGGTCGTCGTCATGAAGGACGAAATAACGATCCTCTCCCTTTTTGTCATCGGTTTCCACATGGGCAGAACGTAATTCGAAGGATATAGAGAGTTTTCTTACCCGGAACCGGTAGTTGGAGAATTGTTCGCTGGTTTTGATATAGTACTGATTTTGGTTTGCCCAGTAGAAATGGGTTTCCTCACCGTTATACGGGATTGCATACTTGTTTTCGGAAGAGTAGCGTCGCTTAGGGATGAAGTCGCCGTTCTCGTAATACCGGCTGAAGAACTTATAGAGATCATTGAAAACCTGGGCCTCGGTCTCCTGTGACACCTGATACGACTCGAGTGCCTCAACCGCCTCGATGTACCGTTCACCGACCGGAAAATCGCGATATTCCTCGTTTAACTGGCCCGTCGCATCTAGCGCGTCATCAGGAAGATTGTCGATAACGTCCTGTCTAGCGGCCTCCACCTCCAGTTCCAGTTCCTCGCGTTCTGCTTCGCTGAAGTCTTCGAGCCCGTCCTGCACTGCCTGAATGAGATTTTGCTCGATGAACTCATCAATCACATCCCGCTTCTGGTTCATAATCCGGTAGATACCGAAATCTAGATCTGCCGCATCGAACTGGAATAGGTCTCGAAGAAGCGACTGTAGCTTCCGCTGATTCTCCGTGACAGCGTCTGCTTCCCGAAGCCCTTCCCTGTCTAGGAACCGTAGAATATTGTCAGCAGTCGATGAGCCAATGCCACTGATTTCCTTGAGATCGGTCCGGTCTGCCCCAGCAAGATCAGATAACGAATTGAAACCTGTATCCCTGATATCTTCCAACGTTGACTGGCCGACCCCATTAACATCGAGAAGAGACTCCAGTGATTCCTGAACCATTACATCGTTTGTGCCCAAAGGAGCTATTTATATATTGTCTTCACGGCTGCAGACCAGGCCTAATGATATCGTGAAAATGTGTCGTATTAGTACCCGACACCATTAAAGGACAATTGGGCAAGCGAAACAACCTGTGCCGACGACGTTGAAATTCTTGAGGACTGGAGGAAAACCAGTGATATGGGATCGACTACACCGCAGCGAAGCAAGCAGACTACGTCGGGTTTCTTCACCGGCACTCGTATGCGACCGATGCGTACGAGCTCGGGTATGCACCGGGCGTCCGGGAGGATTATACGTACCCCTGTGAGGACTATCCGAACGTTGACCTGCCGGTTGTTATCCTTGACAACGATTTCCGTGATCCGGATGTGGATCGCTACATGAACCAGTTCAAGAAGTATGATCCGGCGGTAGCCGTTCTCGGCGAAGCGCATACGCCGAGGGAGGCCTAGACGCTGACTGAGGTCGCTCGCCAGCTGGACGACGATCATCCATACAAGGAGTTCATAGCCGGGTCGAAGTTCCGGGCCGCGTTCGATATAATTGACGACGGTGTGGTACAGGGCTATCCGATGGGATACTCCGATGTGCAGGCGGCGGACATTGATAAGATCAGTGCATGGCGCGGCCGGAAGGCCCACCTGCTCGGAGGAAGCCCGCACCGGTAGTACGCCGTGATCAAGACGTTGACACAGCCGACGCTCACCGATGAGCCTCCAGCCGATATCGTGGGGTTGGACTGGAAAGGGGTACAGAAAGCCGCCTACTCTGGGGAGCACTGGTATCTGGACGGCTGGCAGTCCGCCGATCACCCTTCGATTCGGGATACCGTTCGAACATCATTGCAGGAGATCAAGCGATTTTGGCAAGAGCAAGATGTGTGCCCTGACACCGAGCCGGGTGACCCGTATGGCCCGGCGGTACTAGAGCCGGACGAACCAGTATACGCTGGAGACGTCGGCATTATTGGTTCGCGGGTACAGCTGGAGGAATCGATCGTTAAAGCGTATGCCGACAGTACTCTGACGTATCGGACGGACGGAGCAAGCGTTTCTTGAGTGGCGGGAAGGACAGTAGGCCATGGCCGTGACGTGTACTGGCTGCTCCAGTTATTTGAAGTACCTACCAAGTATCTCCTTAATCTCCGCGTCTCTGTCGATGATATTCCGGAAGTGGGTGATGACCGTGTCCTGGTTGATGACGAGGAGGTCAGGGCGTTCCAGCAGGTTTATCTGGTAGCCTTCCTGAGAGCGGCCGACGATCCGGAACTGCCGCCGGAGATCGGTATTCTGGTCGGCATTGAAGGTGTCGCGGTGGAAGAAGGGATAGATGGCCCGCGTGAAACTGGTGCTACCGAGCTTCAGTTCGTTCGAGATGACGGACGAGAGGTAGGCGGCAAAGATAGTGGTGAGCGCGTCAAGGGTGAGTACCACCATGTACATGTTTTCCGCATACTCCTCTTTGATCCGGTCGAAGTACTTGATCTCCTGTCGCCCGTTGATATCGAGCACGACGAAGATATGTGCCACGCTGCCGTGTTGGAACGAGTGCTTCCGGGCGAGGTCGAGGTAGTTGTCGTGTTTTCCGCTGGCTTTTTCTTTGGCGAAGTTGGCGGTTTTCCCGGACTTCGTGTCGACGACGCCGAGCACCGGTTCATAGTCGGTATGCTTGTAGCTGCCTTGCTCCCAGAGGTAGAAGACATTGTCCGGCAGGTTCTGGCCCGAATCGGCTTCTCCACCCCGGTCCGGCTGCGTGGGGAACAGGTGCATGAAGACTGCTTCTGCCGTCTGTTCGAGGAGGTCGCCTGATCCCGGTTTGATTTCACCGTTTTCCCGCAACATGCGGATATTGGACAAGACCGATAGGATGTACCGGGGATTCGTGTTTGCTCGTTCGCGCAGCGTGTCCTGGGACGCCCCGAACCGTTGTTCTATAATGTCCTGTCCGAGGTTTTCAACTTCCTCGGCGGTTCTGAGCGTTTGCTTCAGCAGTGCGGGATTGTCGAGTTTGGAGAAGGGGACAGCCTGGACTAGATGGCCGACCGAGAACAGGAACTGGAGTTCGACGATATCGGTGATCTCGTCCTGGGGTGTAATCAGGAGGGCGGGCTGCCCCCGTTCGATCGCATCCTCATAGATCTGCTTGACCGTGTCGCAGTAGTTCCGGGGTGCGTAGATCAAATAGAGGAGCGTCCCGTGTGCTGTCTCTGCCTGCGCGAACCGCGGGAGGCTCTGGCCGTCGAATGAGGTCAGCGTTAGATTGAGATCATCGGCGACCGTTGCGAGCACCTGGTTCAAATCAGGAGCGTACCGCAGGCGATCGGCTGTCGGGATGGTTTCAAAATGGTTGTTATGGCACCGGATTTCGAACCGGTCGTCAGTATCGTCCACGATGACAATGCCTTCTTCACATTTGGGACAGGTTGTCGGCTCCTGCACGCGTTCGACGATGTACTCGCCTGGCTCGAGTGGGTCGGGCACCTTCTCAACGGGCACAGGCTTCCCGCGGGTGATGACCGCGTGGAGTGAGTCAAGCAGCTTGCTATCCATCGAGATCCCCCAGCAGTGTTTCGATCGCCTGCTTGTTTTCGGCCGCGATCCGGTTCCCGCGCAGCGGCTTCCAGTCGGCGGAATCGAGTTTGACCAGCTCGTTCTGGATCCGCAGCACCAGCCGGATGTTGTCCGCTTCAGCCTTCTCCAGATAGTCCTCGAAGCTGATCTCAATCCCCTCCACCGTTTCGAACAGCTCGTCCAGGTTATCCGCGATAATCGTGAATTCGTGGGTTCCGGTCGACTGGTCGTCTGAGACCGTATAGCCCACTAACTGGACCGACTGCAGACGCTGTTCCAGATCCTCCGTAATTTCCTCTGGGGTGTTCTGTTCATGAACCCGTTCGATGGCGCTCTCCTTCCGGGATTCGACAAGTTCCCGGACGGAGTCCGCGGTATCGGATTCATCGTCCTCTGCCGCCTGTTTTGCGCCGTGCTGGATCTGTTCGACGCCTGGCGCTCTTGTTTCTTCCAGCCGGACGAAGAGATCGTCAACTTGGAAGACGTGGGAGAAGAGATCCTCGAACGTCTCCTCCCACTTATCGGTTGATTTGGAGAATGTAATGCGTGTGCCGCCACCGGTGTCTTCGATGCCGACCGTGATGTTTCGCAGAGGGTAGTGCTGGCGACCCGTGATGGCTGGATTGACCGGACAGTCCTGTGACGCCGTCTTGCGGAACTCAAACGTATTCGCGTATTTTCGGCCGTATTCCTGGTGGATGTCGAGGGCCGCCGAGTCGGCGTCCGCATCGACTGTGATCGCCATCGGATCGAGCTTTTGCTCTTCTCGGTTCGTATGGTGGAGGAACCGAGTCACCTGTTCCTCGATATTCGAGAGGTCAAGTTCCTCGCCAAGCTGGAACTCCTGTTCGTTTTTCACCGCAAACAGTTCCGACCGGATGATCAACGAGTCGAGTTTGTCGACCAGATCCTCCTCATACAGCACCAATAGGAGTTCGTACCGGTTCTTGACATCCAGCTTCTCCCGGTCGATACCGAGGGACTCGTGCAAGTACTCTTCCCCGTATCGCCGGTTCACGTTCCGATCGCTCAGTTTCTCGTAGTCATCGAGAAACGCTCTGAGCTGGTCCTCGTGGCGGTCGGCGATGATCTCGATCAATGTCTCTTTCTTCCTATCAACGGTATCGCCCGAAAAGACCGTGTATAACCGGTCCAGAAACTCCTTTGACCGCGGTTGAAGCGTGTCTCGGAGCTCAGAATCAGGATTAAGAGGTTCCATCTTCCGTTCCTCCGGAATATATTGTGGAATTAACTCTCATGAGCGTGGTTGACGGGAAACACCGATTTACCGGACTAAGACAGCTCCTGACACCCATTACTGGTTATTCATATTGAGCACCTATTAATCTACTAGATTCTTCTACCATCTGATTAGTCCGCCAGCCAAGCGGCTGTTTCGTATGATCGGCGTAGTAGCGTGATGGCTGATCGCGGTCGAAGCCAGTCGAGTCGATTGTGACGTGACCAGTGCGTTTCTCGGCGAATCAGCCGAGAAACGCACGGTAGGTCTCCATCGGGATCTGTTCGAACCAGTCACGGAGGACGGTGAAGTGAGGGAGGCGCGTGAGCCCGATTTCTTCGAGGATACTGGGCATTTCGCTGAGCATGTTGATCGTCTGGCGGAGAGACTTCCCCTGCTCGATTCGGAGTGCTTGCAGAGTGAGCATCGTCCATTCGGCGAACCCGCCACCCCTTCGGAGTCGGCGGGTTTGTCCGGATTCTTGATGACTCTTTTAGCGTTCGCAACCGATTCTCAAGTGAAGAGGCGGAATTCCGAAGTCACAACACTCTTCCTCTTCGCTTTCTACGGAGATAACGCGATTGAGGCGGTGCCGGCTAGCGATCCTACAGAGCAGTTTGAATACAACTACAACCCCAGTCAACCGAATCAAACGTTCAATGACCGAACACTAGCCGAAGAGGTACGGAACAGGATAGTGGCGCCCCGGCCTGAACTGATGAGTCGAACCTGTTGGCTGGTGTCGGTTTGACTCACCAGTCGACGCTGGGGACGGTAATAGTACCATTTAGGGCAATTGTTGAGTGAGTGATTTGTGAAATCGCTTGGTCACGTATGTACTAGTGTTCGAAGGGGGCTAAAGACACTGGGAAGATATATTATTAAAAAGCCGAAACATCGTTCTAATGCCAGATTCCACGGATGTGAGTTGGTTAGTTGAAGAGCATGAGTTCCCAACGCTCTACGTAACTCATCTACGAGAAGATCGTGGAATTACAGAACTCTGGACGCCCCAGATTGAAGCGATCAACGAGGGTCTTCTCGAGGGTGATAATTTTTTGATGACAGCAAAGCCAGGAACAGGAAAGACTCTCGCTGCCGAAATTTCGATAGTAAGGAATTACAGGTCAAATCCTGGAAGTTGTTGTCTTTTTCTCGTCCCATATCGTCCCCTTGTGGAAGAAAAAAGAGATGAGTTCAATCGAACTATTGGTGACACGTTCAGCCTGGATATCCAGAGCGCGTCCGGAGCTGAAGAATACGATCCGAGTGAACTATTCGAAGCCGATATCGTAGTAATGACCTTCGAAAAATTCGATTTCTATCTCCGGAATCACCCTGAATATCTATCAGAGATTTCTTGCGCTGTCTTTGACGAATTCCATACTCTGGGTGACGACACACGAGGACCTCGTCTTGAAGTCGTCTTGACCAAAATGCTGCGAAATCATCCTTCGATTCAGATCCTTGGTCTGAGTGCTACAGCACCGAATTGCGACGATCTTGCTGATTGGATTGATGGGGGGAATTGTGACTCAGGTGATTGGCGCATGATTCCATTATATGAAGGAATATATCTTGAGGAGACAGATCGCAGTGGGATCGAATTTTTTAGAGATGGTGAATCGATCGAGACCAACGGTTTTCCACGGCGATTTGAGGATCCAAAAAAGAACGCCATTGTCCATTATCTCTCAACTGCTGAACCGACAGAAGGCGGACGAGAGCGACGAATAATGGTTTTTGCCCCGAAGAGGGACCGAACGGAGGAAATCGCTGGAATGCTTGCTGACCATATTAGAGAGGATTGGTCTTCTACGGGTATCGAGATTGATGAAGTCGCTTCTGATGCACTCAGCGATAGAATCAATGAGGAAGCAACGTCTTCTGGCGAGTCCGTACAAAACCTTGTTGACTCCGCAAAGCACGGTGTTGTGTTTCACCACGCTGGCTTATCCCAAGATCTGAAGAATGTTGTTGAAGATGGGTTTGAGGAAGGTGCAGCTCGCGTCCTCGTGGCAACCAGTAGCCTTGCCGCCGGAATCAATCTTCCAGTCGACCGTGTATTTATTGACAAGCCTCGGGTCGGAGGATCGGGTGAGTACGGACGGGATCTGACTGTGGGCGAATATAAAAATCTCGCTGGCAGAGCAGGTAGACCCGGCTATACTGAGAAGGGCGAATCTGTGCTTTTTGCACAGAACTTCTTCGAGAAGGATGGTCTAAAAAACCAATACGTAGATGAAACTCCAGAAGACATTGAGTCGGAGATTGACGCAACTGATACAAACATTCTCTTAGATCTGATTCGGGAGTGCGAGAGTCCGGCAGGCATCTGTGATTTCCTTTCGGATTCGTTCTATGGATATCATGAGTTCGACCGAGACGCAACTGTTGACAATCTCGAGTCTGCTGTGGAGTCGCTCGCCGAGATAGGAATGGCTGAAGAAATTAAAGGCTCAGAAAGTGGGGAACAGTTCCAGTTAACACCTCTTGGAACATCGACCTCTAAGCGTCTCATTTCCCCAAATACTGTAGCTGCAGGCGTTGCATATCTCAGGACTCTAGACTCCTCAGATCAATTTGACCTCACCGCTTTCTTCACAGGGATTGCGATGACCTCTGAATTTGAAATGTGTCGGCTGTATCGATGGTCAAATCCTCCCGAGACTAGCCTCGAAGAAATCCGACAGAAATTGCCGTGGGACGCACCAAACGATAGCAATCTAAATCATGGTCTAGCAACTGGTGAAGTCCTTGCCGCGTGGACATCTGGTGAGGAAGTTTCAACCGCAATTGATAACTATCAAATTGTAGATAGCAGGACAGAAAGCGATGTTAGGGAGCGTCTCGCTCCGACTGCAGCCCGGGTTGTCAAAGATCTCGGACAGATTCTCAGCAACTCTGATAATGATTTAGATGAAGAATTCGGTGATTTACTCTCTAATCTGTATTACCGGACACGATATGGTGTAAATGATGATGGTGTTGGGTTTGTCAAAAGACGGATAGTCACTGATCGAGATAGGGTTATTGATTTTCAGACTCGGCTAGATATTCAACATCCACGTGAGATTGCGGAGGGAAACGTTTTCGAATTATTTGGAAATATGAGAAGTAGTGAAGCCTACACATTCACCCGACGAGCAATTAATGCGTACTGTGAAGGGGCTGAGAAAGAGAAAAAGCATCTTCTTCTTGACGCTCGTGATGCTGGCGTAGATAGGCAGGCCTACAAAGAACTATTATCTAGTTCCGAGAGTGAATTCGAGGAATATTGTCTCGAACGGCTTGAAGCAGTTGACGACTTCTACGTTGAACGGTTTGATGAGTCTGGTCATCAACGATTTGCCGAAGCTAAGATTCGGATCAAAGATGATTCTGGTAGATATATCGAGGAAGATGGAGACCCTGTTGAAATTGCGATAGAGTGCAAGTCTAAGCAGGATCTTGAGAATGACGTCGTTGGTGCTAATGATGCAACAGATATCGTTCGGAAGACATCGCTAACCCGGAAAGTAACGATCGGTGCTCCTGACTTCGGAGAGCACGCAGGATCAGATGCGGAATCACAAGGCGTCCTGTTGCTTCCCTCGGCGGCATTTGCGACTTTCGTTCTTGCCGCGGAAACCGGGAGAATTTCTCCAAGCGATTATCTACAACTTTTCGATGAGGTTGGGTATCAATCTCGCGATGATGTGAGAAAAACATTCAGTCTCGTTCGAGAGTAGAGAAATATTTAATTTCATCAGTTATAGCAACCAGTAGTGTTTCTGATAGCTACATTCAACCGAGTTCTCGTGATTATTCGACCGAGCTCGAACTTTTACCATTTCGCCTGGTCTACACCGCGGTGCGAAAGGCGTCGTTTAGAGAGTTATCACTGATTGTGGAAATCCACACTCGTGTTCACGTTGTATTTTTTGCGCCTGGACAGAGCGCAGGCGCGTCAGAGAATGGCCTGCGTGAAGACCCAATGAAACAGCAAACGATACCTATTTCCGAACAATGAAAGACGGCGTGTCTCAACCGGGCGTGTGAAAACCCAACGTCAACAGTGTACTGCTCGCCAGCATGCGCCATTTCGCACCAGGATCAGGTTAGACTCAAAATCACGGAGGCACAATCATGATTCTCGAGATCCAGCAGACTCGAGGACACCACGTTGTACTCGACGTCGACGAAGAGTTCTGCGAGACAGTTGTCTCGGCATGCGAGTTACGAGGCGAGTGGTTCGAAACACACGGTGACAAGGAGATCGGCAATCGATTCGATGCAATCGCGACGATCTGGATGGTCGGGCGGTGGCATGGGCGTGTCCATACTCGAGTTGCGTGGCTGGCACTCACTGCTGACGCCTGTGAGTGGTACGCCGAATCGCTGCAAAGAACTCGAGAGATAGAACTTGGTTGGCGGGCCAAAGACGCCTGCCGACAGCTCAAGAGTGTTCTCCGAGAGTATCGACGAATGAACGGCCGTAACTACGAACTCAGAACAAGAATGTAGTGCCACCGTCTCGGAGTGCTAACAGCGGAGATACTGGAAACAATGGTGTCCTGGTGATATCCGAGTTACCCCACATGGGATTAGTTATCGGATTTCGTGGGGTAACTCACACCAAGTGATCTTAATCGAGGCAATCTATGGACAACACAATGCCACCCCTCGTTTTCAGTGTATTCTGCATCAATTCCTTATCCAATTTTCAGCGCGGAAACGTCTGCTGACCAGCCCTTGTTTTCAGTATACCCTCAAAACGAGCGCTTGGAAAGCGACTCGAGAACGGTTTGTAGCTCATCGGATTCAAGACATGCACTCATCACGATATCAGGGTCATGTAGTAATCGATGGACTCGATAACTCCCTTCACCACGTCCAGCACCGGTGTGACGGCTTTCAGTAATCTCTGGAAGCGACCATTTTTTCAGGAGATCGAGAATTCGCTGGTGGCTCAACGACTCAGCAGCGACCTCAGTTGCGACGACACAGTACACGTCATAAATCTCGCCTGTAGAGAACGAATCCGTCAGTTTCGACTTCGTCAGATATGCAAGTGCAAACAGTGCGTACCGTGAATGTGGAGTCCCATTTCGAATCACTTGGATTGAACGGTTGATATCGCTATACTCGTCGGCAGTTCGAACGTGATCTTAAGTGACAGTCTCACTTCCATCGGTTCTGCAAGTTTTCCTGCTGTGCGAAGGATGTCTAATGCACGACGAGCGTCACCGTGATCTCTAGCGGCGAGTGCCGACGCTAGCGGGAGTACACCCTCTTTGAGGACGCCATCGCGAAAAGCGTCACTCCGTCGCTCGAGAATTGCTTCGAGTTGAGTAGCATCGTATGGTGGAAACACGATTGGATCATTTTGGAAGCTCGAGGCAACGCGTTCGTCGGGTGCATCTGTATAAGCTGTCTTGTTACTGATCGCGACGACAGAGATGTAGCACCCAGTCTTGCCAGCTTCTTCAGAGCGAGACAGTTTCGAGAGGATTTCGGCAGCGTCAGAACCGAGTTTATCAATCTCGTCGAGAATCACAACGAGTGAATCGGCATCGTTGAGGAGGCCGTCCCGATCCCAGAGTGCATCGTAATATCGACTCGCACCTACCCCCTCTTTTGGAATATAGGAGTCTGGATCGATCGCATCTCTAACCTCGAACGCCATCCGTCTTGCAGCTCGCGTCTCCGTATTGTACTGATCGCAATCGACGTACGCCGCAACGAGAGTGATATCGTGCATGTGAGCAATACCTCGAGCACGACCGGTCACGTGCTTCGCGACGAGTGATTTGCCAGTTCCAGTTTTACCGAAGAGAAACCCACTTTCGGGAGGATCACCGAAAGCTGCAGGTTTCAGAAGTGTTTCTACCGTCGCGATCTCACCGTCGCGACCAACTATTCGGTCTTTTTGTGGAACGTACTGAGGGCGTAGAAGTTCACGACGCAAGAAAATCGATGTGTCTTCAGTCGCCATCGGATCGTCTTGGAGATCCCCTATTGAGGGAGTCGGAATGGGATCGTTTGGCATCTAACAGAGAATCTCACTCATTACTGATAAAGACACCAACCCCATTTTCAGTGTATATTTCGATTTTGGCGGTTGGAGATGATTTTACAGGATTCACATTCTGACCAGGAAGGGCTCACCCACCCCTCATTTTCAGTGTATAGTCTAAAACAGCTGTACCACTGATTCAACTGGAAACCGATAGTCTTGAACATGTTATTATATTAGTTACTGTCTAGGTAAAGTAGTAGTAAGAGAAACAGAGATAGAAGCACCCTAAGTCAAAGAACCAATATTCCAGCATTGTTCTTTATATAGAGTAGTTTTTGGTAGTTCGGTACTCGAGAGCGTTTACACTGAAAGCGAGGGGTGCGGTTGTAGTTTCTTGCCTGCCAATTATCGCGAATGTCGTCCCCACGTCATCCCTAATCGTCGAAGAGAACACTAGATTTGGACCAGTGCAAATCGATAGGGCCCTGGCTAAGGTGAAACAATCAGATCACTATCATCAAATGAGGGCCCTCAACCAACGTGCTGGTATTACGTTCCACCAAAGTGTCTTGAAGACGGAGTAGTTCCGTTGAATGCTGCGCTGGGTCGATCAGAGGCTGACCCACACACCACCGATTCAAATGTTTTCGAACTGGTGTGACGGTGACTTTGAGTGTAGTTACCCCACGAGTCCAAATAGTCGAATTCGTGGGGTAAATCCTAACTCCCCCCAGAAAACCTTCGCTCTTTTCGAACCTGGACCTCGATAGCAGACGCTACAAGTCCTTTTTATGCGCCAACAGGCATGAGGCGCAACTCACTATGCCTCGAGATAACCGATGAGTACAGATCAACCACTCCAGAGCGAGCCGCATCGAGAGTACCAACCTAAGCAGAAGAAAACCAGTGATCGAGATCGCAGCTTTCCGGGTGACGTTGCCCGCCTTCACGGACACCAACTCGTGGCCATTGACGAGTGGCTTCCCGGCACCGAACCATCACCGTACGATATCGACCTCACCGACGGCTACGAATACCGCACACGTTACTGGCGCTGCAGGAAGTGCGGACAAGAGCGTAACCGCCGCAACGAATTCTCTACCCCCTGTGAGGAACCACAACCACCGACTGCACTCGAGGCAGGCGGCTACTCGATCGACGAGCCACGGACCCGTCGTGCACTCACCGAAGATATGGAGGTTCAATTCGTCCAGAGAGGGCCCGCTTACGATGTTCTCAGCGAGAGCGGAAGCACGTACGTAGTCAACGTCGAGAAAAAGACGTGCACCTGTCCTGATTTCGAACGGCGCCAGCCAGATGGTGGGTGCAAGCATCTTCGACGTGTCGACCTCGAGATCCGCACGGGACTCATCCCGACTCCAGACGGAACCTTCCTTCGGTGACTAAGACTACTGGAAGGTTCGCTCGAGATGGTTTATGACCCCGAAAGGGGTGACGGGGCAAACAGACAGTTGCCTCGTCGGAGCAAGATGGCTACAAACGAGATATTCAGCAGTCACTTCACTCGAGAGACAGAGCAAACAACGCGATCGACGACGGCGTGCCCTGAGTGCGGTGGAGACCTACTCCCAGCGAACCACGAAACACACTGTCGAGAGTGTGGCTTGATCGTCGACGAAGACCACCTCGATTACGGGCCGGAGTGGTTCAACTCACCCGAGAACTCGAGCCGGCGCCGAACAGGCACTCCGCTCACAGCAGGCCGACACGACCGTGGGCTGTCGACTGAGATCGGATGGAAGAAAGATGGGCAAGGGAACGCACTCCCTGGACGAAAACGTAGTCAACTCAACCGCCTTCGGCGGGAGCATCGCCGCAGCCAGTGGCGAACGAAGCGTGAACGAAATCTTGGATACAGTCTCGGCGAAGTCCGTCGGATCGTAAGTGCGCTCGAGTTACCGGACTCATTGTGCGAACAGGCGTGTATGCTCTTTCGGCGTGCCCAAGGAGAGGACCTCTGTCAGGGACGGTCACTCGAGGGGGTTGCAGCAGCGAGCGTCTACGCAGTGTGTCGGTGCAACGGACTCGGCCGGGCCCTTGAGGAGATCAGTCAGCTGGCGACGTGCTCGCGGTCAGCCCTCGAGTGTGCGTACTCGGCGATGAACACCGAACTCGAACTTCCTACACCGATTCCACGGCCACAGAATTTCCTCCCGCGACTCGCAGCCACACTCGAGGTTCCAGACGAGATTCGACACCGAGCACTCGAGTTAGCAACGCTCGCAGAAGATGCTGGGATCACAAGTGGACGTCGTCCTCGAAGCTTCGCTGCAACCTGTCTATACCGAGCCAGTCACGAGTTCGGCTACGGGCTCTCACAGCAAGCGGTTGCAGATAGTGCAAACACGTCGACAACGACGATTCGAACCCACCGTGACTGTTTGTGCGATGTCCTCGAGGAACAGAAGTAGTTACCCCACAAGGTTCAACTGGAAAATGTCGTGGGGTAACTCGTACTGAAAGCTGGACAATCACCTCAGAAATCCGTTGATCAGTCCCGGCCTCGAGTTTAAATAGGAGGACGCGGCCTACGAAGAGTACGACGATGGATCAAAGAGAACACGATCGCCATGAACTTCGGCCGCTTGGAGAGGCATTTCCCGGTGTAGATCCTGCTCTTGAGGAAAAACGAGACCGCAATCTCCGTACCAAGCAAGTAAGGTATGGAAGCAGAGAAATCGAAGAGCGCAAATCGGAGTCGCGCTGTCGCTCGTGTGATGCATCAATTCCATCAGACCGGACCAAATGCCAGTTCTGTCTGAGCAAGCATATTGAACCGGTCGATGAAGACGCGCCACGGTCTGCTGAGGTACTCTTGGGCATAGGTTTCATCATCACAAGTGCACGGACATACTACGAGGCTGTGGCGAAAGGAGCAGCCGCCTGCCGCAAACTCGTCACTGACGAGGGGCCAATCGATGGGTATCAGCTAGTGTACGACATCGACGATCCAGCACCACAGCTTGTCAAGCCCTGGCCCTCACTGCACTCGGCGGCTACACTCGATTCCGAACCCGGGCAACAGCTACTCGAGCGACTCGCCAACGTTAGCGACGAGGATTCCATCAGATGGTCAACTGCCCATGGCAAGCCACCAATGCTCTACGACGAGTGGGGGCAAGCGGTCGACGACCTCAAGGACGTGCTTGAACTCGAGGAGAAGGCTCGTCATTGGCTGGTACCGGCACTTGCACTTCATGAGCAACTGCAGTCACAAGACACTACGCAAGAAGAGCCGTGTATCCCAACCAAGAAACGACTCTTCTGCCAGCAATGCGACCAAGAGACGATTCATAGGTTCGACAGCCGTGATTCCGTACCAAATCCATCCAGACCCAGGACATCGATTTGGAACTGCAGTCGGTGTGAAACGCCGCGGTATGGCCCAGATCCAAAGTGAAGGCTTTATTGAAAACAATGGCTCTGTTGAAATCCTTCAGAGTTGACATTGATGAGAACTATTCTACCCACCGAATTCTGTGGGTTCGATGAGAAACCGGGTTATCAGAAAATCGCAAGATTGCAAGAGGGTTTCAACAAAGCCAAAACAATATATATTTGGAGAGATTTCCAGGGTCGTGCTGAACTCATAGCGCTAGTGCGCCACGAAATTCACGCGTTCATCCGTGTTCGACAGTCAGCATAGACAAGACGAGGTTCCCGGTTCATGGGCGCAGGATTTCGTTGTCTGCCACACATACATTCATCACTGTTGATGTAATACAAGGGATTATGCCCGCACCTCGTAGCACACCACGTGGGCCAGCCGACGCCACAGGAACCATAGTTGACCGCGCTTTCAAAGGAGTAGTAGCATCATCTATTCTCGTTCCAGTCCTACAGACCGTCCTGATAGAAACATACGCAGCCACACAAAACGTCCAGACTGTGAATAGTAACGCATTCGCACCCCAGATGGAGTTGATCCTTCAATCCGGTCTGTTCACGCTCGCTCTGTTACCTGTCGTGACCACGATCGCATCAATGGCTATCTCGTACACGCTCGCTCGAGGACCGGGCGTCGTCTTCTACGTTGTGGCGTCGTTCTTGCTCAGCGCGTGGATTTCTGGCATGATGATAGCGATGATTATCTTGGTGACGGCTATGCTGGTGTTCATGATTGTATTGGCCATAACGGGTTCTGGTGGTCGACGTCGTCGTCCACGTCGTAGGCTCCGGTGAGTCTGACGGAGATAACGATTTATCGACGCTAACCAGGGGTCTTCGTCGATAGAACCTAGTGAACCACGCTCCATCATCACCCTCCGTGCCAATCAGCTACACGAGACGGATAGAACCGTGTTCAAACCGGTATCGAATTAACTTGAATCCTTCACTCCAGATCATGGCATCTGGGTCGGTCGGTCATCCTAGTGCTGTACTAAGCCTCTGGTGTTTCACTCCGCTTGTGACACTTGAAATATGGATCGAGCGAGATGTGCAAGATACACAGCGCTAATTCAGCATCGTCAGTCCAGCATTATTGTAAATACCGCAGCTAAAGTACATTCAAGCTACAAAGAACCTACCAAGGATGAGAAAACGTCTCAAACCTAATAAACAAGATGAAAGTCTGACTGACAAGAAACAACGAATCATTGAAACCGCGACAGAGAATCCTGCCTGGACTTACAGCGAGATCGCCGATGAAACAGACTCATCAGAAGGTTATGTTGGAGAAGTTCACAGAGAATACATTGAGGAAACTATCGTACCACAGGATATGGATTGGAGTGATGTTGATGAGGAACTATATGAGAAAATTGTTGCTGGACTTGAAGCTAGAGAAGATGTAACCGATGTCGAGCACAAGTACGACTTGTCGTTGAGTCAGGGTGACTCAAAAGAAGTCGATGTTGCTGTCTGGACAGAGTCATCAAGAGATGAAATATTGACAATCATTGAGTGCAAGTTCCACGAAGATAGAATTGAGCAGGCTGTTGTCTCCGAGGTTATCCGGAACGTAGCTAATTCGGCAGCAAATATGGCCTATATCATATCTCGGAATGGATTTCAGGAAGGAGCAATCTCACAGGCGGAGGATGCTGGTATTGCGTTATACACGTTGAAAGAGCTGGAAGAGGACGATGCAGAAGGATATATTCAGAGAATTAATTTTGAGGTGACGGTACAACCACCTAACGTCGTTCTTCGAGATATGTCTGTCACTCCAACAATCGAAGAGGGATCCGAGAATCGTAGTGTATCAGTGTCGGCACAGGAAATGTTGAATAAACAGCTTTGGGATTCCGATTTGAATTTCCGTGGCCAAACACTCCGGGATTTTCTCCGAAAGAAATGTAATTGCCGGGATCCGGGTATCTATCGAGAGCACGTAGATGACATTTGGGTAAATATTAAAGGTTAATTTTATTCTATAGATATGGTACATTTTGAGTGGACTCCGGACAACGATACAGCCGGAACTTCCGGCAGCGTAGACATGTTCGAAGAGTACGACTTGGTCATGATTGAAGAACTTGCCAGTGGCGATGAAGACGATAGGGAGTTTTATTCTCTGGAAAATACCCTCACTGCCTTTGTAGAAAATGTATCTAACTAGACGATAGTAAAAGAATTCCATTTTAATCCTCATAAAACATAGAAATTGATAGGATTATCGAAATATCAGTACTGCATACATCTCTGGATGTTGCACGCTGTTTCTATCAACTTCTGAGGAGGTAAATCTCGTCCGTGCAAGATACAGGGCGCATATACAGCACGATACGCACCGGCGTGACCGGATTTGTAGCCCGTCACCGCCTCTTTGGGTTGATACCCAATGGAAGTAAAAACAATCGAACAACCACTGTTCAACGCAACGACTGTGGAGACCACGGACCTCAAACGCTTACTGAAACTGTACAAATCCGTTACCCCAAAGGCCCCGATGACAGTTTCGGAAAACGGGTTGCAGTTTCTTGCGGCAGACCCGTCGATGGTCGGTATGATCGACCTTCGATTGAAGACGGACCTGTTCGACGGGTACGAGTACCCGGAGGAACCAGTCACGTTCGGCGTGAACATTGAGAAGTTGGAGGAGTGCGTCCGGGAGGCCCGGAAGGGTGATACCGTGACGTCGTCCGCCGTCCGTGAACGATGCGAGGTACGAGAAGATCGTGCTGCGTGTTGCGGTGAGTAACGGAGTGACGTCCACGTTCTCCATGCCATCTACCGTCCCTGTCGAAGTGGACATTCCGAGCACGACCGGTCTTGAGTATGCGTGTTCGGCCACGCTCTAGGTGGATGCGTTCAGTGATGACCTCGGTCGGATGCAAGACTGCTTCAAGTTCGTGATGAAGGCCCGTTGACGGGGTGATTCTGCGA
The DNA here is from genome assembly GCF_024298845.1 of Natronosalvus amylolyticus. Taxonomy (NCBI): domain Archaea; kingdom Methanobacteriati; phylum Methanobacteriota; class Halobacteria; order Halobacteriales; family Natrialbaceae; genus Natronosalvus; species Natronosalvus amylolyticus. The sequence continues at coordinate 18,953 of NZ_CP101159.1, read as the reverse complement.
AACGAGTTTACCAGTTCCCCGTCGAGTATGCCACATGCCCGATGATATGAAGGACGCGCACATCCAGGACGTGGCCGACGTTCTCAGCGGTGAATACCGTCATGCAGAACTCACCGAGATTCTACGGCGCTTCGACGCTGAACATCTCCGGTTCGATGAGGATGAGGCTGTGGACGACATCACCCACGTTAGCCGATACAACCGAGTTTCTCACTGGCTTCGTGAATCGAACGGGACGCCGACTGGCCGGAAACTCCTCGCCCACCTCGTGGAGAACACCCAGTTGCGAGTGGACCAGCGGGAGGCACTGGAAGATGCACTGGCCGGCACACGGTTCGTTCTCTCTGAGACTGGTGACGGCCTTGAGTTGATGCTGCGGATCAGTGCCACCGCCGAAAAGGAGATGAAAAACCAGCGGGGTTACGTCGAGGAGCACGCCCCGGATGCTGTCCTGGAGAAGATCGAGGCAGCCGAGGACAGACTCACGAACGGCGACCCGGACAACGCACTGCAGGAGGCTCGCCGGGCACTGGAGACGTTAACCGAGGGAAGCTACAACGAGGCGCTTGACGAGTTGTACTCCGAGGGGTTGATCGAGAAATGGGATAGCAATGGGTCGCGTGAAACCCGTGACTGGCGGATGCTGTACACGCCGTACGGGTACTGTTCAACGATCGGGTCGCACACGTCGGGGAACGACTCGGACACCACCTTGCTCCAGGCTCAGACCGGTGTCATCCTCGCCGAGGAAGCGATACACTACGTACTGCGGATTATTGAGGAGGGCGAGGAACAGGGCATCCAGCTGGACCGGTGGGTCGTCTAATTCCCGTCGTCCTGCTGGTTCTCGCGGTGGGCTTGGAGGATATCCTTGAGCGTGACGTCGTCGTGCTTTTCGACGCGATCCTTGACCCTGATGAGAACCTCCCGAGGGATTTCCACACCCGCCTCGTTACCGGACGTCTCCCTGGTCAAGGCGCTTTTCACGGTCTCGGCGCTTCGGCTGATCTCTTCACCGACCTGATTTGCGGCCTGGGTGAACCGGTCCTGTGGCGTCCGCTCGGTCCGGAACATGAACGATCGGGCCATCTTCGCCCATTTCTCGCCGCGTTTCTCAGTCTTGTCCCAGTAGTAGTCGTCCGGGATGACCTCGTCGAGGAGGTCGGGGATGATTTCGTGCTCGTCGTAGTCGCGCGTGGGCCGGAACTGTCCTAATCCCATATTCGGTGTGTGGGGCGTGGGTATTAGTGGCAACGAAGCTAAGGGGGAATTCTAGCGCTAGAACGCCTAGGACGGCAGTAGGGACTAGAGCAAAGTATGATCATTCTCCTTGCTCAGTCTTCTAGAAGCACTGCATAGTCTGAATCATGAGAGGTACTCGAATATCTGGAGGAAGCGGAAGGCGAGGTCGTTAGTCTGTGCGTTCTTTGATGAAGCGAGTTCTCGGAGGCCCTGAATCCGCTCGGCATAGTCGTCATTCATCACCAGTTCCAGTTCGTAGCCGGTGTCGTCCTCAAACTCGTCGGCTAGTTCTGAGAGAGGAGTTACCAGTCCTTTCGGCGTGTTCAAACTCCAAAGCTGGAAGGTGTACGTACCGGCGGTGTCGTATTCGGTGGTCACCAGCTTCTCAGCCCGTTTGAATTTCCGCTCTAGGCGGTCACGGTTCTCCTGGTAGGAGCCGTAGCCCATTCCACCGAGGTGGGTCACGACCTCGCAGGCGTAGATTTCCTGCTCGCCATGTAAGTTGACGCCGACCACGTCGACTTCCGTCTGGATATCCTGTTCAAGAGACGTCTTCTGGTAGGTGACGAAATCACACTCCCCTAGGAACTTGTGATAGGCTCCAACCAGCATTTCCCCAGCCTTCGGCTGCGTTGACATGGCTAGGCGTTCTCTTGGCTCCGGAATAAAGCGTGCCGTCCACGGGGGTTACGGTCCGAACATCCGGAGCCAACGTTAATTCTGGATTCTTCGGCGCACGGCGAGGGTGCCCAGCCATGTGGTTGGTCAGATCCTCACGGCCCTGATACTGAGGCGGTTCAGGTAGTCAGCATTTTTCTCGGCGGGCTTTGAACAGCCAGTATGATCCCGCCTAATGAACTTGCTCTAAAGTTGACCGGGGAATGGGCTGAAGAGAGGCTGGAACCGGAGTCAGAAGTCACACCGAGAAATCCTCGCGCATACGCCCAGTTCAAGTCGGCGACAGTGTATTCTAAGGGTGACGTGGCGTCGGATGAGGAGGATGTTAAGATGCCGGGTGAGACGGAGATGACCGCCTTGGCAAGTTCGATGAAGCATAGTGCATTCAACGACGGCCGGTTCGTCACCAAGACCACTGTCCACCGCTTGTACCGAGAAATTACGGACCTCGTTGAGAGTTACGAGGATATCTCCCAGAACATGACGGCCCAGTTGATCATTAAGGAATACGATCTCGAACAAAAATGTGAAGAGTTCTCGATGGACGTGGAACCAGATCATCTGGAAGCATCGATCCGCGGGTTTTTCCAGAGAAGTGTGCCGCAGGCGTACGCCGAAGCCTACTTTGAGATTCAGCTCGCGAATCGGGTGCTGCCGTTCCTCACCTTGGCCCAGGTCGTGATTGAGGATTACTCAGTGAGTTTGCTCCACGACAAGGTCATTGACGAGGACTACCGGGGCTCGAATACGACGAAGAGAAAACTCGAGAGGAAACTGTCTCAGCCGGGGCGTGAGATGCTGCTTCAACGTACAGGGCTAATCTCGGGAGACCTCAGGAGCGATATGCAGGATGTCCGGCAAACACGGAACGACTTGGTCCACAATCTTCGTGAAACGGATTATTTCGAGGAAGTGATCGAGGGGGCTGAGGCGGTTGAAACATGTGCAGAGGTTATCGAGAAGTTCGAGGAGCGGTACGACGAAGGTAGTTTCTCCTGGTGAGACGCGATCAGTGATTCCGACGTGTCGGATACGTATTTAATGATTAGATTACCGTACTCCGATATGTCGGAGGAAGCTTTCAGGGTGGTCGACCGGGCCGACGTTCCGGTGACCACCCAGGATGTCGCCAAGGAGCTGTGCGTCGACTGGCACACCGCCGAGACTGATTGAAAAAGACCGGATCAAGCGGACAACGGTCTCCGGCTGGCACTTACACACTGCTGCTTGCTCTCGGTAGCCTCAGCTTCTGGGCTGACATCCGAAGGGCTCTCTTTATCGCTCTGATTTGGGCTGGACATATCGGAGCTGACCGTCACATGGGGTATGGTCTAAAATCCGAACCCGGATTCAAGAACACACATTTCAGTACCCAGCCTGCTCCGGTGGAAGCCTTCACCAAATCCGATAATGATCGATCTGCTCTGCTGACTCGATGGAAATTCTAAGGATCCCAGCAGAGCCAGCGTGAAGTATGTTCAAATCAGACTCGACGATCCAGAGATTTACAGTGAGTTGTGACTTTCTAAGGTCAACAAACTCGTTCTCGTTGGTTTATCTACCCCTGGAGGACTGCGGGGCTCACGAGAGTTCTCGCGGTGAATTATGGAAATAATTAAAAAAAACAATAGCGTTGGAAAACGCTGAGGATCTCCTTTATCGAGGTGCCGCCAGATGAACAGAGGTGATGAGTGTCGAGTACCGACCTGCTCAGCACCTGCTCGTAGTCAATCGGGATACGCCGGCCGCTTCTGTTCGAACAGGTGCGAGTTTCGGTACGACCACCTCCGAGCAGACGCTCGAGACGCCGCATACGCTGAACAGGAGGAAGGTCACTAATGCTCGAGCAACGCGATCACCGCGGTAAGCGGTTCACGATTGGTCACGAAGATGCTACCGACGAGATAGCCATCGAACGTTGTCGGCGAGCAGAGGCACTCGAACGACAGGCCCAGCACGAACTCTGTGAACTCGAGCGTGCAAAAGCAGTTGCCGATCCCGCTGGGAAACACCCCGATGCTGAGGTACTCGAGCGATGACACCGAACGAACGATATCAAGATCCACACGATATCCCTGGATTCGATAGAGCACTTGGCATCGATGACCCAGTTCCTGACGCTGAGTATGGGGATCAAGGATACCATCCAGAACAAAATATCACAGATGCTGACCGGGGTCCCGTCGACAACCTTCACGAAGCGCTCCTCGATGTTCGGAATGATCTCCAACAACTCGATGAACACCTACCAGAGCCGCTGTCGCTTACAGATTCGATCAGGAAAGTAAATGCTACTGCAGAGGCTTACGCACGGCTTGGATCCGACTATCACGATGATCTTAGTTGATCCGTAGGTGTTGTTCGATCCCCTAAGAGAGATGTGGGGCGAGACAGCACGAGCATCGCCTCGTGGGGTGGTTGAACGATGGTTATTTAGTGCTATTCCGTCGGACGGACCGTTTCGTCATCATGTACGATCCGATCGAACTCCGCAAGATATGCAACCCGGTCTTGGACCTCAGCGACGTCTAGGTCCAGATCGGCAGCTAGTTCGTCGACGGTCATTGGAACGTCAAGCGCCTGGAGCACTTCGAGCCCACGGTAGTACCGCGTCGTCAGCTCCTGGACGCGGTCCTCGATTGGCGTGGTCACTCCGTACTGCTCCTCGAGGTCAACCAAGGCCTCGTTCACGAAGGTGGCAAACTGGTCGTCGCCGAGCCGGTCGATCTGTGCCTCGAGTTCCCCTCGGACGACGTCGTAGTCGAGACCAGTCTGTACGAGCATATTCATGTCTTCGATGTCGTCATCTCGCCCTGCGACTGACTTGAACAGAAAGATATCCTCGTTGCTGACCAGACGGACGGTTAGTTGATCCGTCGCGAGGAACGATTCGCTGCGTTCCCGCATCCCCTCAGTCAGTACGAGTTTGTTCGCGACTTGCTGGTTGAAGATGTCAAGCCGACACCTGTCAGCGTTCTCGACGCAGCTGGTCGCCCCCAGCGCCCGGTAATCGGCGTCCAGCGATTGTACCTCCGTATACCCGAGGTCCATCAGGACAGCCCACAGCAGGCCGTACACGTCACTGTCAGCGACGACCAGATCGATATCCTTTGTCGCGCCCTTGAGATCGCGCAGCGACATCGCGCCACCACCAATCAGATAGACCGTGAGCGGGTCAGATATTCCATCTGCGATTCGTTGGAACTCGTTCTCGATGTACTCACGTCCGAACGTTGGTCTCATTGGAGTGGGTCCACCCCGTAGTCAGCAGCTAGCTTCTGGAACTCGTCCCACTCGGGGAGGCGGTCACTGTCGACTGCTCCCTGCGTTTCGAGATATCGGAGCAGGGTGTCGATTTCGTCTTCGAGGCCATATTTCGCGGCTTGCTCTCGGAGGTCGCTCTCGTCGATGTCGACGTGGCTGAGCAACAGGAGACAGTACGAGTGGTGACGGGACCCATCGTCAATCAGCAATGAGTGACAGCAGAGCTCCACCGGCGAGACTTCCTCTAGGTCCTCTGAGTAGAGGTAGTATCGATGGCGGGTCAGCAGAAACTGGAGATCGAAGGCCGCGAACCGCGCAAGCCCAGTCTCGTGGAATTTCTCTGCCTCGATCTCTGTCTCGGTCTGGGAAAGAAATTCGTCGTAGTCCCTCCAGAGAATCGTCCCGTTCGGCGCAACCGATTCGAGACGCTGTCGATGGAGATGGTGCACAAGTTCGCGGGCAAACTTGTGCAGCCGGTCGAAATCACCGTTGAACTGGTAGCGGCTGTCATCAGTGCCGACGAGGCCACGGTCTCGCAGCCGTTTGAGAATCCGGTTAACGGTGTTGCGATAGTTGCCGCTCCGTTCGGCGACGTCAGCAACGGTCCGTGGCTGGTCGAGGTAATACAGTACCTCGAGGGCTTTGCCCGTCAGTAACTCGGGAAAGTCGATGTGAGAGTACTGGCGGACGAGATCCTGGAATATTTCAACAGCCCGGGAATCCGAGGGTGTGACGCATTTACGGCGGCCGTCACGTTCCGTGTAGACCAGCCTTTTTTCGACGAGATCTCCGACAGCACGGGAGAGGTAACTCTCGCTGTGGTCGAGCTTCATCGCGAGCTCCGAGATCGTATCGCCGCGTTCGACAGTAGCGAGGATCTCGAGTTCGATTCGTCGCAGCACGTTGTAACACAGTACGAATCTTATATTTAAACAAGTTTCGAGTAGTGTTACACCAGAGAGAGGATTGAAGGAGAACGGTCAAACACAGTCTTAACCAACAATACTATGTCAACAACGTTTTTGTTGGTTAACACGGATTGAGTTACCATGTCCTACGAGCCACCGACACCCCCGCAGGAACTTCCCGTCGACGTCGTCGACACACTTGACGACTACTCGCCTGAACTCCTTCGGCACGTCGCCAGGTACACTATGGATCTCGCGGAATACCGCGAGCGAAAGGCACGACTAGCGGAAAACGAAGGGAACAACCAGATCGAGGAGCAACCAGAGGACCTTCCAGATGACGTCCCGTCGAAGGCCACGATCACAGTGAAGGAGATTAACGACAACCGCTACTACTATTGGCAGTGGCGGGATGGAGAAAAGATACGCTCAAAATACAAAGGCCCAGTTGATCCGGAGAAATAGTCCTCGTTGAGGTCGGTTGGTCGGGGAGACATCGATTTACTGGAAACAGCGGTGTGGGAGTTGGGAATACTGATTTCAGTTGTTCGTCGATCTCGGTTAGAACGGCGTTCTACTCACGAAGCGTAATTAACCAACATAAGGCGGAAGCCCGTTCAGCTGTTGGTTAATCTGTGGAGATCGACTGACGAGAGTTAGACACCACCATTTCCACTAATACGCTCACACAATGAAGCGATGATCGTATCTCATCCACTCTCCCCCCATTGTTTCCAGTAAAGCTAGTAGCAAAGGTCTCCTGAGCTGTGGCATTATTTTGTTTCACTGAAATTAAACCCAACAACAACCCACCTCTAGCTCTCCTACGGACTAGCTCGGACGGTAAGGATATAAACTTTTCTCTGATTTAGAGTTCTCTTCCACTATCCGACTCTCTTCCGTAGTCCTTTACTGGAAATAGTGGGGAGGGGGTGTTCCGTCGTTCTTATCCAGTGATTCCCTCTGCTGTCTAGCGATTCCTATTCTTCCATGGTATACTGGAAACGGTGGGGTCTGTACTGTATATAAAAGATTATTTACTGGAAATACTGGAACCCTGTGGTTTTCTGTTCTGTAAGCATCCAACTGGAACCACCGAGAATAACTGGAAATAACGGGGTGAGTTTGATCACTTGTGAGTTGATGTCTTTACTGGAAATAGTGGGGTGTAGTGCCTCAAAGATGCCTTCTTCATAACAACCCAAATGACTTTCTTCCAATAGACTGGAAACAATGGGGTCGATCTCCAATAGTGGAAACTATGCTCCTCATGGTTATACTGGAAATAGCGGAAACAGCGGTCGAAACAGTTATGATTCTTGCCTGAATCAGTCGAACACAATATGACTCCACGATTCCAGCCGGACGACACACTGTACAAACGACGGAATACACTCAAAGTCGAGTATGTTCCAGACGACATCGTCGGACGGGATAACGAGATTGAGGAGTACGAAGCAGCCCTACAGCCGATCATCAACGGCGAGTACCCCGATAACATCTTCATTTACGGCAAGACCGGTGTCGGGAAGACTGCTGTGACGAATTTCTTGCTAAACGAACTCCAGGAATCTGCAAAACATTTTGAAGTCGATCTCTCTGTCATCACGCTCAACTGCGATGGCCTCAGCACGAGCTATCAGGCCGCGATCAGTCTGGTGAACAATCTCCGAGAACCCGAACACCACATCGCCGAAACCGGTCATCCGCAATCCAAAGTCTACCGCCTTCTCTGGGATGAACTCAATAATCTCTCTGGGACTGTCATCATCGTTCTCGACGAGATCGACCACATCACGGATGATACGTTCCTCTACCAGATTACTCGCGCAGACAACAACGGATACATCGACAACATTCAGCTTGGCCTCATCGGGATTAGCAACGACTCGACGTTCCGAGAGCAGCTTGACGCGAAGGTTCAATCGTCTCTGTGTGAAACCGAGATCTCGTTTCCGCCGTATGGAACTAAAGAGCTCCAGAAAGTTCTCGAACAGCGAGCAGATATCGCGTTCCACCAAAGCGCACTCGAGGACGGAGTGATTCCGTTGTGTGCTGCCCTTGGTCGCCAGGATGGTGGAGACGCCCGACGAGCGATTACGCTCCTTCGGAAGGCTGGCGATCTTGCACGCACCGAGAACGCGGATTCGGTTACGACTGATCATGTTGAACGCGCCCAGGAGAAACTTGAAGCACAACAGAGCATGGACATCATGCGCGACCTCACCGAACACGAGCAACTCACGCTCTACGCGCTGACTACGCTCGCTGCCGAGGACGCTACCCCTGCCCGATCGCGGATCGTCTACCAGCGCTACAAAGAACTCTGTGAGTTCCAGGGTCGAGACCCACGTACGGCCCGCCGGATGCGCAGCTTCCTGTCCGACTTCGAGATTCTCAATCTAACGCTCTCGCACATGGAACACCGTGGTCAGGACGGCGGAACGTACCGCGAACATGAAATCAACCGGGACATCGCGACTGTCGTCGACGCGCTACAGACGATCATCAGCGAGATCGGTGCCCACCGGAGTATCATCGAGTACCTTCCCGACTCCGGTGAAGAATTCGCGGCGATGTAGCGCAAGGGTACATCTTATTCATCGCCAATATCGTCGAGTTCTTCGCCTGCTATTTCGACCAATTTCTGTAGTCGCTCGTTGAATTCGTCTTCAAACTCTGTGTGGAGAGATTCATCGTACATTCGTAGAGTACGACCAAGCCCTATCGCGGCCAGCCAGTCACGGACCTGATTGCTATTCATATCCTCAACGGGCGTGGATAGCGCTTCAGAGCTTAAACCAGCTGCCCACAGTTGGAGTAGGTCCAATTCTTCGACCATCGCGAGACGGGCGAAATCTTCCAGGGCGGCGTTCACTTCTCGGGATAATTGCGTATACGAAACCGAGTCCCGATCGAGTTCACGTTCGCCACTGAGTAGACCATTGATGTAGGAGAGCGAACGTAGCGAGAGAAATCCATCTCGACTTACTGCCATCGGCGGATCTGTTTCTGACTCTGCGACCTTAGAAAGTGCCTGCCCGCATGAACCACAGTAGTGGTGAATATCTTTGACTCGACTTCCGCAATTTGAGCAATAGGGCATATCGAACACTGCGATTCGTAGGTACACAGGTGTTGCTAGCCGAGCCCAGAAATTAGTGAAAAGTCCCCTTGGTTTTAAATACTCAAATCACGACATATTTGTTGTGACGCCAAACGAAAACGACCACGTCACCCGCGTCCCGACAGTCGAGGTTCAAAGCCCCACTGGCTGCCTCGATGTGAACTCTTTCGTGAATGGACGAGATGACACCGACCCGTTCTCTGCCCTGTTCAGCGATGGTAATAGCGACAGTGTCTTAGACGCCACTGAACCAACATCTGTCCCGACCGGCAGCGACCAACCACCGAACCTTGTCGACCTCGGAAAGGACCTCCTTGTCGGGTATGCTGACTGGAAGGGCGGGCAAGTCGAACACGACCCGCACGACGACCCACTTCGATACCTCTGGAACGATGCACCAGAATTGATCATTGCTGCCGCCGCCGCGGGCTATCTCTCATATAAGGGAGCGCAGGGACTCGGTGGTCTGGTTTCAGCCGGCTCTACAACTGAAGACACCGATTCACCGGCCCGACCTCGGCTTCCCCTTGATGATCGACCATATCGGGTGTTCGTGAGTCATTCGTGGAAGTACTCTGATCAGCGCGAACGTATCGAGAAGTTCCTCGATGACGAAGAGCGACTCGACTGGCAGAATTTCAGCGTCCCAGAGGACGACCCGCTGGAGTTCGAGGACACGAACGATCTTCGACAGCAGCTCTATCAGCAGGTTCGACAAGCGAACGTTGTCGTCGTTGTTGCTGGAATGTATGTCTCGCACAGTGAATGGATCGAGGAGGAAATTGAGATGGCGAAACACTTCGAGAAACCCATTATCGGAGTGCAGCCGAACGGGAACGAGCGACTACCCGTCTCGGTGAGGGACGCTGCGGACGAGATCGTTGGTTGGCGACAGCGGTCGATTGTGAACGCGATTGCGAAACATGGCTGAGGAGGGCTCAACGGAGCTAGAGCCGTCGTCAGATTCAGATACGACCTCTAACGACTTCCCCAACCCCACGCGCGATGAGACGCTCATCGACCAGTACACACACTACGCCGGGAGTGCGATGGGCGTTTCTGACCGGAGACTTCGGACAAATCGGTTTTACGTCTCACTCCTCTCCGGAATTCTGGTCGTAATCACGTTTATCGCCCGGGAGCCTCTTTCGCTCGCTCAACAGATCGGGTTCGTGGCAGTGGGTCTGCTTGGCGTTTGTCTCTGCGGACTCTGGTATCAAACAGTGGACTCCCACCGTCGACTAAACCAGGCCAAATATGAGATACTCCATGAGATGGAATCCAACCTCGCGTATCCAGTGTATCAACAGGAGTGGGAGCGTTTAGGCCCAACTGGAGCCACCGAGTCACATGATACCCGGTTTCCTCGAATCACGATGCTTGGCGAGGTTCTTTGGGATATCGCTCGAAACACCGACGACGTCCAATATTACGAGCAAACGACAGTAGAGAAGACGATTGCCGCACTATTGGCACTCCTGTACGTTCTTCTCACATTGTACGCTAGCGGTTTGCTGGTGTATTCCATTGTCTGGTAGTAGTCCAATGTACAGCTGACGTTTGATGTGACAGAGTTGATGAAACTATCGTCAGGAAGTACTTATGGGTGCCCCCCGGACGATGCGTATGGGACTATTTGAGACCTTATTTAGCTCATCCACCGCTGACTCTGTTCCTCAGGCACAGCAGCCAGGTAAGCACGAAATCTTCCCCGACGAGAAGTACAATGTCGCTTACGCCGTCGCTGCCCGACGTGAGGAGCTGCGGGCATTAGAACAGCTACTAGAAACGGACCAGACCTCACCTACCGCCTTAGAGGCAGAGCCCTTTCTACGGGAAATAATCGATGAAATGGAGCACGACAAAGAATACTCTCTTCGCCTTCGCACATCAGGCGAGGGTCTTGTCGACGATATTCGTGAGCTCTTGGAGCACTGGGATAAACAGGTAGATGGTCAGATCGGGACGATTTGGTGGCCTATCGGTGCCGATACTACATTCAGGCTGTACCTTCACTACCTAGAGGTTCGGGCTGATGCAGAGGATGACCAATTTTCGTTCCCTGAGTCCGCTGGACAGGTTCACACTCTTGTCCAACGCGGACTTAGTGCAATGGCAGATGACGACAACTCAAAGCTCGCTGTAGTGCACAAGCGAGATATTCCTTGGGAGACTCCAACTGAGGAAGACCAGAACGTATAGCTGCTCTCCGAAGGCTTTCTATCAAAATGAAATGCGTTCACGCCCTACGATCTGTGAATCACTGATTCACTGATCAGCGTTTTGCTTTGCGAGCTCGCGAATTTTCTCCTTCGTCTCCTCTCGATACTCGCCAAAAGCCACCTCGAAGACACCTCGGTAGTAGTGTTTGTTCTTCTCCAGCGTGACGCCCTCGCGCTTTAGTTGCTTCTTCAGGCGAGTAAATGTGATCTCGATGTCCTCGCTCTGCTCTGGTTCCACGTATATCGTGACAGAATCCCAATCCTCGAGGATGTTCAGTGGTTCGTCGTCTGATTCTTCTGCTACCATCGTTTCCTCCTGATATTCCTGTTTAAATCTATTTCTTCTGACACTAATCAATCAAAGATTCTGGGTGTCACATGCTCTTCCACATATTTCGATCGTCCCCACCTTCCCGGTGACTACCGTTCCTAATCTATTCTACGTCATTTCCGTCGCTCACCATGGTTCGAATTTTGGCCGGTACAGACCATTGTTTAACCAACGAAATGAATGAACCGACGGTTTGTTGGTTAATGCTTCGTGCTCCATGCTCGATTCGTGGTCGTTGAGCTCCCCTCGCGGGACGACCTGAATCCGCCGCCGCTGCTGCCCGGTCCAGCGCGGTTCGTTCGAACTCTTGAATTTCTGGGTCGATGAAGATTTCATCCATGCTAGGGTACCGACGGGTCGGGGGTTGTCGTTACCCATTGGATATTTCACCTAGTCGACTGATACGGTCGAATGGGTACCAGCGACGCTTGACATCTCAGCCTTTGAATGTCGATGATTAGTCGTCCGAACGTCGATTGATACGGAGGACAATGCCGTCGTGTGTGAACCCCTCGACGTCGAGTTCGTCGAGAAGTGCTGGGAGCTCGTCGAGGTGACCGTTCAGATCTATGGCTGACTCGTCCGGGAGCACCCCGACGAGTCGCCAGTCGCCCCGATACCGCCACGCCTCTTCGGGATCGGATTGTAGGCACACACGGCGATAGACTGAGATCTGGTTCGCACTGAGATGGACGTTGCTCACGGGGCCACCGGAGAGCGCCTTCGCCTCATATCTGACTGGTCGGAACCCGCTGTCGTCGTGTGCGAGCCCAACGAGATCGAATCCAGCGCCATCCCAGACACGAGAGATGTGCAAGCCCTGGGCCAGTGCTGAGTCATCGTCGGTCGCTCGCCATTCGTTCCATGCCTCACGGACCGACGATCGGGTGGCTCCTTTGGGGAACGGTGAGAGGAGGGCCTCCCGGGCCGCCTCGAAGGACTTTGGGCTATCGGCGTGTTCTAATGCGGAGAGGGTTTCGTCACGGACGCAGTGCAGCAGCGCCACTTCTGCTTCGTCACCGACTATCTTCTGAGCCTTGTGCTTCCGCGCCATCTCTTGTCGGTCGAACGTCCCGTTATCGTTCGGGTGACTCTCCAGACCCTCTGGCCCATCTCGAGTCCATCCTGCATCGCTCGCGTCTTCGATCTTCGAGATTGATTTGTAGCGTGGCGAGAAACGCCGAATTTCGTCGCTCAGGACCTCCGGATCGGGAATCTTCGAGGCTGGAATCGAAGCGGTGTAATCCGCGTTGGATAGCCAGCGGACGACAGCCCGAGATTGGTCGAACGTGAGTCGATGGACGGCGGAGTCGATGAACTCTTCGAGGGACTGCTTGACGGTCTCTTCGTCTGCATCCTCCACCCCGTTCGACGAGACGAGATTGACCAGATACGACACCAGCCGTGGTTGTTGATCGTCGAACCAGCGCTGCCACCGGAGGCGATGCTCGTGGGAGCATGAGAATCGGGGCCTGAACCGATCTTGTTCCTCGGTGAGGTCGAGCTCCTTGAACCGTTGGTTGATTTCCACGTCGTGCACATCGTCGGAGCACTCGCCCATCCCGATATCCGATGGTCCGAGCGAGGACAGCTGGGTGGGAGATTCGATAGAGGGGTCGAGTGTGAGATCGAACTCCCCCAGCACATCTCTGGTCGCATCGAACAGATTTCGTTTTGCGGCCTCGTCCAGCGGGTAGAGCAGCTGGGCGTACTGGCTCACGAGAGGTCCAGCATCTTTCCGATCGACGAATCGGTCGAGACGGTCGACACCATCATGGTCGTACTCAGTCAGGGCCCGCTCGAAGAGGATACCGACCTGGCGTTGATCTTCGAACAGGAGGTCCGCGAGGGCCTCACCGAACGGTGTCAGGTCGTGTGATGGCTCGCCCAGAGCACCATCGAACACGATGGTGGGGGCGTCTGTGTCCACGAAGAACGCATAGCTGTCCTCGCCTCTGTATCGTTCCTCGGAGTCGAGCTCCCGTCTGTCCGCGGAGAGGATGTACTCCACCCATGCGTCTTCGACCTGCTGGAACCGACCATTGTGCCATCTGTCGATGATGTCGTCGTTTATATCGAGACGTCTGACGGCCTCGCTCAGCGCCAAGAGACGTGGGACCAATCGCTCAATCGCCTCCTGTTTCTCGGTGGCCCTATCGTCGGTATCCCCGTCGGTTTCGTCAAATCGAACCTGACGGTTGACGGTGAGGAGGCGGGATTGCAACGGCGACGAGTCGTTGACGGACTGGCTCGGTAGTACCGCGGTGACGAGGGGGACTGAGTGGAAGATCCGACGCATCTGATCGCGGTCGTCGGAGTTCGTGATGATGTAGGCGGGCTCGCCAGAGAGTTGTCGCCATTCAAGGGGACGTTCGTGCAGCCCTGTGGACGTCTCTGCGGGATGATAAGTCAACAACGGTGGGGGATCGGTCCTTGATTCAGCCGAATCGTTGGAGACGATGGCCTGGAGGACTCGCTCGTACAGCCCGATGAGTGCATCGCGAGCGGAGGAGTCGACCTCGACACTGGTCAAGTCGAGGTTTTGGAGACGGTCGGCGAGTCTGCGTGCGGGGGCCGCATCATGCTTCTCGAGGGTTCCCTCGGATATTCCATCGAGCGCACCGAGCGTCGTCAGGATCTCTTTGTACTCCGACCCCTGGTCGACACTCCACAGGACGCGCTTTCGCCCGTACGAGCGCGTCGGGAGCACGACCACATCACGGGGAGCGACCCCGGCAGGGGCATCAGAGAGGTATCGTGGAGGTTCCGCGTGTCCGGTCGGGTCCTCCGTCGATTCGGAGTCGCTCTGGACGGGGAACCATGGCCGTTTGGCGAGCGGTGGGACCAGATTCGTCGACGCCCTCGACGAATCTTCCTCATCTCTTCGTTCGGCGATCTCCTGCTCGATGAGGTCAGACAACCAGACGTCCCAGGCGTCTGCAATCGAGACCAACCACGCATCGGACGGGCGGTCATCGTCGAACGACCCGTCCGAGAGCTGTGGCATCGTCGGGGCGCTGGGCCGTGTCTCCGCGGGGACGATGGTCGGCGGGATGGCTCGCGCATCGACGATGGCGTCTTGTCCACCTTCGATGAGGGTCAGTGGGATGCCTCCCTCGGGAGGTTCCGGCCCACAACCTAGGAACAGCAGGAATGATTCGACATCGAGAGATGGCGGGAGGTCGCCAAGTCTGTCGATGTCGACCTGGTCGATGGTGAGTTGACGGGCGGGCGCCCACAGTGTACCATCGACGGGTAAATGGAGTGTCGCAATCGATCGGCCCGCCCGCTGCTCGGTACCGCTTGAGTCTCCGGATAGGAATCGCCACCCCATCCCGTATCCGTCGCTCTCTCCGAACGGGTCGGTCTGGTAGCGTTCGTAGAGGAACAGCTCCGCCGCGTATCCGATCAGTTCGCGCTGGAGGATCGCTGCTCGGTCGGCATCTTCCGCCAATGGCTGGTGATTGAAACGGGCAGGGGAGTTCCGAAGCTGACGGATCTCGGAGAGCAACTGCACAGGATTGAACGACCGTTCTCCGAGCGACGAGCTATCGCCGCCGACGAACAACGAGGGGAACTCGAATGTCGTCACGGAACAACCTGATTCTCGCAAACTGGTTGGGAGGGGAAGCGGACGGTCGTCTTCGTCGTCCCTGACGAACAGCACCCGATCGCTCTTCTCGGTCTCCCAGACCTCACGGCCCGATTGGGTCGTCGGGAGCGGGACCCGAACCGATTCTTCACCCTCGCTCTCGACCGGGATGATCGGTGTCTCTCGCTCGCGGAGTGCGTCGCACAGAGCATCGGCGTACTTTCCCAGCGTCACCGTCCCGCAGCCCTTTCCGCAGTGATGGTCCAACCACGCCCTGGACACCCGCCAGAATCGATCGCATTCGCCGGTCTGGACGCTGTCCTGGGTCTGGAAGTACCGGTCGGCCAGCTCCGCCCAGAGCTCGTATGACTCCCGGGCCTTCATATCGTCGCCGAAGAGGAGTGCTGCGAGGTGCTCTTCGATTCTCCGAGCAGGGATTCCGCTTGCCCCAGGATCGAGGAGTGACCAGAAGTCGCGGCGGATGGTATCGTTATCTTGTCCCTCGACGCGCTCGACATCTTCGGGGTCGATTCTCGTCCACTCGACGGTACTCAGTGGGGCCCCAACCTCCTCGAGGAGTTCGAGGAGATGGAGCTCGGCTCCAGCCTCGAGGAGCGCTTGGTTGTACCGACCGACGCTATCGTCCTCGACGGTCAGTCCTTTGCGATCTGGCTGCAGGAGGAAATCGCCATTGAAATCGACTCCGAACGGTGCATCCAGTTCCGTCGGGAGGTAGCCGTAGAGCTGCCCCTCGACATCTCTAGCATCTGACCCAGGCCAGCTGATTGCAGCACCGGGGTTCGAGAGGTCGTAGTCGGCTTCTGCAGCTTCCTCTGCGAGCGATGTCGACGAGTGACGCTCCGATCTCCAGTACGCCATCGACCGCCCGGAATCCTCGCTCCACGTTCCGTCGGTCGGCCAGGTTCGACGCTCGAAACAGCGGTCCGCCGTCTCGGCTCTCACGGTCAGTCCGCGGCTGTGTTCGAGCAGCCCGGCGAAGTGGAGATGGCTCTCGTTAAGGTTCTCCATCATCTTCGAGACCTCGTCCATCCGCTTCGTGGGAATCGGGACTACGACGGCGGTGGTGACCTCTCCGTCGGGTATCGGTGACGGTCGTCCCTCGCTCATCAGCGGGAGCGGGAAGTGATAGCTCGGGCGTGTACCGATGTCCGAGTAGGTGGGATTAGTCGTCTCGAGGAACCTCTTGTGACCCTGCCGTACGTCGGGGTAGTCGAGGCGCTCGTTCCAAATCTCGTCGTCCAAGTGCGAGTGGAGTTCCATCCCCCACCAGCCATCCTCGTGTCGACTCCAGACACGAACCCAGTCGTTCAACCAGAAGACTGACCGGAAGCCGACTCCCTTGTTCCCGACGCTCTCGTCGGGTGATTTGTTCGACAGGTGGACCGAGCAGAGTGCATTGAAGTCCGGTCGGTGGGCCTCTTCCGGCGGGTCACGGTAATTGAACTCGGGGTCGACTGAGATGGGAAGTCCGTCGTTCGTGACGACAAGTGCGTAGGAGCTGGCCGAGGTCGGCGTCTCAACGACGTTGACGGTGATTTCTGCATCCGCTCTGTCGAGTGCATTCTGGAGCAGTTCGAAGACGACACGGCCAGCGTGTGCACGACGGACGCCCTGTTCGTCGCCACGTTGCTGTAGCGCCGTCTCTCCACGTTGTCTCTCATAATAACAATGATGCTTCTTGAAGATGGTCTTGAGAGCACTCGGTGCGGGGTAGGTTTCATCCCGTTCGGACACGTCCACGCTCATCGGCGAAGCTGAGCGTTCAGGTCCTTCACTGGAGCGATGAGTTTGGCGTGATCAGTGCTTGATTGTCGTCCCTCGAATAATGTCATAGACTTTGTGACGGTGCACTCTCATTTCATGCTTCGCATCATGGGCCATGGGGCACTTGACTAGATTGACTCCGGTACAGCCTCAAACTAGAAAGAGGTAGCGAAACAGCCAGGAACTCGTACTATCCTAAATATCCAAGAATCACTGATTCACTGATCGACGTCTTCCTTAGCCAATTCGCGAATCTTCTCTTTCGTCTCTTCCCGGTGCTCGCCAAACGCTACCTCGAAAATTCCATGGTAAAAGTGCTTGTTCTTCTCAAGCGTGGCGTTCTCCCGTTTCAGCTGCTTTTTCAGCCGCGTGAATGTGACCTCAATATCTTCACTCTGTTCCGGTTCGACGTATATCGTGGCCGAATCCCAATCCTCCCGGATGTTCAACGGTTCATCGTCTGTTTTCTCTGCCTTCTCACTCGAGGATTCAGTATCCGCTGTGCCAGTTGCCTCCTGCTGCCCTGATTGCTCCTCAGTAGCAGCCGCAGGTTCGTGGTCTTGACTCTCTGCTTCCGACGTCGTCTCGTCATCGGTCGCGGCTTCCTCGTCGTCTGCTTCCTCAGACGGATCCTCAAATCGCTCGTCCATTCCCCGGGGCATTCTTACGCCTCCACCTGCGTTTTGTCGAACGCTCGTTCCATCGTCTCCGCAACCTCCAGAAAGAGGTCGCGCTCTACTTGCTGATCGTTCGCGTCTTCCCACCCGAAAATATCTCGTCCATTGTCCCACGCACGCTGGATCGCTACTCGCATCGGGAGTTTGAAAATCGGTGCCATTGACGCGAAGGATTCGTCGAAGGAGTTAAGGAATTTCTGTGACTGACCGTCGTCCCGGTACATATTCGCCAGGAGTCCGACGATTGCGATCTCGATCTGCTGGTTGTCCTCGATGGACTCCAGCTGGTCCCACAGGTCGTCAAGTGCATCCCGTGATGTTGCTTGGGTCTGTGCAGCCAGGAAGACGTTTTGAGCCGCGATGAAGGCCGCGTCCGTCAGGACTGAGAGGTCGGGAGGGCAATCGACTACGATAAAATCGTAGTTGTATCCGTCGTCAACCATCTCTTCGAGGGCGAGTTTCAGTGAGAGGCGGGCATTCGCATCGTCCATCCAATCTCGAGCAAGGCCCATGTCCTTGTGACTGGGAATCAGATCGAAGTTCAGATGGTCGTACTCGTCGGCTTCGATCACGATCTCTGAAAGACTTGTATCGTGCGTGCGCGGATTGTCGACGAGTACGTCGAGCAGATTCTCGTCATCGGTGACTAGTGTGTTGGGGAGTTCGTTCTTCGGGCTTGCTGGATCGTTGTCGTCGCCCGGACCTAGTCCAAGCCCTTTCGTCATGTCGGCTTGCGGGTCCATATCGATTGCAAGAACATCGTGGTCGCGCGTGGCCAACGCCGCGGCACTGTTAATCGTCGCCGTTGTCTTTCCAGTCCCGCCTTTCTGGTTACCGAAGGCGATCGTGGGGATGCCAGTCGATGGGGTGACGCCCCATCCACGAGGTGTCTCGGTCATGGTTCGATCATTGAATCAATGACTCATAAATCCATGTCAGACACTCAGTTGTATCTCTCTCAATGCAATTCTGCCGAATATCGTTGTTTGATGGGCTGAGGTGGCGTATTCGTCTCTTTTCGGGCACTGTCTTTGAATCATTTACTCACTGATTCAATGATTCTCGAAATCACTACTTCACTGATTCATTGATTCAATAACTTCGTGATGCGAGTCTCGTGTTCCTAA
>NZ_CP101158.1 GCF_024298845.1 Natronosalvus amylolyticus | reverse complement strand
TGCTGGTCATCTGTAACAGATGTATGTAATAGATATCTGTAATAGATATCTGTAACAGATGTCTGTGACTGGGGCCTGTGGCGAACATCTGGCACAGGTGTCGGTCACAGAATTAGACAGCACGTACACGACATGGCAGTTTGGACGATTCTAGATCGTTCGAATCATTCGGGGAGACATCGCTGTATTGCGCGTTCGGTGTGCAGTGCTGTCGTATCGAACATCGGTACATCGGGGCGGTCGCTTTGTTTTACGAGCATTTCGATCTCCGTACAGCCTAAAACAAGACCGCCTGCCTCCTTCGCGGTCAACGTATCGATCACAGAAAGATACCGTTCTTTGGATTCTTCCCGGACAAGACCGTTCGTCAGTTCGTCGAATATGATGGAATTGACCGCCTCGCGGTCCTCAGCGTCCGGGGTGACGACCTCAATACCATGATTCGCGAATCGGTCACGGTAAAACGGGGCTTCCATCGTGGTCTTCGTTCCAAGGACACCGACCTTCTGGATGTTTTCGGCTAGTATCGCATCGGCTGTGACGTCGACGATGTGAAGGAATGGTATCGAGAGTGCATCGGTTAGTTGGGGCGCGACTTTATGCATCGTGTTCGTCGCCATGATGAGGAAATCAGCACCACCGCGTTCAAGATCACGGGCAGCTTTAGTCAGAATCTCTGCAGCAGTATCCCACTGCTCGTTTCGGATACACCGTTCGATTTCAGCGAAGTTCACACTCCGTATTAGAAGGTCGCTTGCAGCGTGGCCACCGTACACATCATTGATGCCCTCATCAATACGACGGTAATACTCAATTGTGGATTCACTGCTCATACCGCCTAAAATCCCAACTGTTTGAAGCTCGTCCATAGACTCTCTCACCACACAACCAGTGTAAGTGCTTTTGTTAGCACGACGGATGAGGTCTCTGTAGGCAACACGGTTCCCAAAAAACATCATTTACTGGAGGTTCAACAGAGCAGAGACTAACTTACCCAGTAGCCACTCGAGAGTGTAGAAACGTCGCCTGCTACGGTGGCCGAACATCGTGAACGGGCGAGGCCCGCGGTGACCACGACGGAATTAAGATCCTTAGCGTTGGTCCACCGGCAGCGCGACACCTATGCTTTCTCGGTGACGTAAAAAACAATTCCGATGCCCAAACCGATAGCTCGAGCGCTATCTCAAAAATTAAAAACTCGAGTGGAAAGGAAGGGGTGTGCCCTCCTATCGAACCGCCGAGTGGTCAATCGTCACCAACGCTTTGTACCACATATTCTCGAGGTCGCTCGAGGCACACTCGAGACAGTCCCCGACGAACTGGCGGGCTGCACTCTCACCCCAGGGCTGCCAGCCGTTGATGGCGGCCTTCAGTTCGTAGTCGATCGACGTCTCCCGGTAGGTGTCGGCTTCGATCTGTGCTGGGCCACAGACTGTCTCGAGGCCAAGCAACGCTTGTCGAAGGGCTTCGGCAGTCTCGGTGATCGATTCGCTCTCACGGTGTGCTGTTGCGCTCATTCGTCTGCCTCGAAAACGTCCTGTTGAATCTCGCGTGACTCTTCGGCACTGTCTCGGATCGCATCGAGGAACTCGTCTTTCTCTCCCTGGAAGGTCTCGAGCGTTCGGGATTTGAGTTTGGCCTTCACGCGAACGCGGTCGGAAGAAGAGCCATCCTGTATCGTCACCTCACACGAGACACCTTCGTCGTGGTGGGTGATACCGGTCGTTTCGTCCAATGCGTCTTCGTCTGCTGTGTTTCGTCGTTCCATCGTGGTCACCGCCGGTTTCCTGGCGTCACCCTAGCGTACTCACTATGGGTATAAATCTATTACTATTGTATTATGGCATACAAGGCTTACAAAGGTGACCGTACCCCAAGGCTTAGAAATCAGTTTGGTCGGACACCCCAATCCAGAACAACAGGCCCATAGAAACGCCGATTGCGGTCCCCATCGGTGCCCACATTAGCAAATCATTGTTGATGAACCCGATGGAAAACCCGACGGTCATACCGATTGCAGCACCGAAAGCCAAACAAATTCCGAGTAGCTCTTCGTCACTCAAATCTTCAGTAAACTCAGCCATGCTTTCGATGGATCTGCAACCGATATATCTTTATCTGTGAATTCTCGCTGTGTATCCAACCGAAAAGCGGATTCTGGCTTTAGAACCCTACTTCGTCTCGAGTCACGGGCTCGAGGCCATCGGTTGTGATCCGATAGATGGATCCATTATCGCTCTCTTCGGTCGCTGCTTTCATATTCGCCTCGAGCGCCTTGAGCACGTCTGTCGCGCGTTCGCCTTCGACGATCAAGTCATCCATCGAGATGTGGCTGGCGGGCTCCCCAGCGCCGTCAAAGACGGTGATCGACGCGACACGGGCGTTGCGGTCCTCAGCATCGTAGTTCAGACGGAAGTGTCCGGGGCCGTTCCAGGGGTAACACCGAATCGTTCCTGCCTTGGGAGTGTGACTGACTACCGCCCCGATCTGCTCGGATACGTCCCATAGCGCGTCGGCCACTTGTCGGGCTGGCGTCTCTGGATTGAACTCGAGTTCGCCCTCGAGATGTACGCGCCCCATCGCACCGTCGCCCCAGTTTGGCATATACCGGGGCTCGAGGTGGCTCTCGCCGGTCAGAATGTCTTCGCTCATCGATTCGTCGGTCAGTTCGTCGCCGTCGTCGATTTCATCTTGCATAGTCGTGGTCACCAACACCGGTTTCCCGGTGTCTACTACCCACTCAGCGTGCCACCTACTTAGTAGTTACTATTGGATTATTGCATACAAAGAAATAATTCGACGGTGTGGTTTCGGCGCTATTCTGGCTGCTTAATCGTATCGAAGCCCATTGCCGCCACTGCTCGAAGCACGTACTTCGGGTGTTTATCCGGGTCGACTCTCGAGCGTACGGTCGTTGTGCTCAGGATATCGAATTCGGACACGAGCGTACAGTTCGGATACCGACGCTCGAGCAACAATAAGTTGCGTTCGACGTTGCGATACACCCGGACTTCGACGGTCTGGTCTTCGTAGTACGGCGGGTGTGCAACCGTCCCGCTCGTTTTCCCGACCAAATCGCCATCAATTGGAATTGTGTCCATCTGTCGTGGTCACCTTGTGGCCCGGTTTCCCCGGCCACACTCTGTAGTAGGAGCCCGGACACTAAATAAGTTATGATACAATAGTAACACTGATATGGGTGGGGTGTATAGAATGAAATGCGAGCGAGCGGGAAACCGTCGCGCTCGAAGGTGACCGATGAACGAACACAGATCCTTAGCGACCGATTGCAGTGATGAACAGTTCGACGAACCCAGCTATGCTTATCCCTACAGCACGGATTCGAGGGTATACCAGTCGAAACGACAGACCGGCTACTACGGCGTGATGTACGCCCCAGAGTACGAATGGGATGTCGTCCGTTGTACCGCCGAAGCCTACGGTGACTCGAGACACAACACGCACTCGGCGATCCACCAGCGCGTGATCGATGGTCGGCCACGGCGTTCGACCGCCTACCACACCGGCTGGCTCTCAGTCGACGTGGCGAAAGCGTGCATCCGAGTCATCAACCAGTACAACTACTTCGACGCCGACGCCGTGTGTGACGCGCTCGAGGCGCTACCGGATGGCTCTCGAGTCGTCGTTGGCCGTGAGGGCTCTCCCGTCGTCTACGTGTGGACCGACTGTGCGCCCTACGTGATGGGCGTTCTCGACGACGCCCGTCCGTCCGAGTTGGGTGCCCATCTCGAGGCAGACACCTATCCCACGCAAATGATGGGCGCAACTATCGGGCAAACGGTGCCCGGAAAGCGCTACGTCGTTCGCGCCTGGTGGGATTGAACAACTCCTAACCAGCGCACTCACGCTTTTTTCGAGCGACCGCTAACCCGATTACCTCGAGACGGCGTATAGTAATTATACAATAGTAAATTATAAGTTACTGGTGTTTGTAGGAGTAGTTGTGACCGGGAAACCGGACACGGTGACCACGACTATGTACGATACGAACGCCGAAGCAGACGAACAGCAGGGGCCGGAAACGTTCTCGAAGGCCGACCTCGAGATTGCCGCCGAACGAATCTTCGACCAGCTCGCAAAGAGCGAGGAAATCCTCGTCGATGGCGAGACCATCCATGAGTGGGAGGGGCTGACCGACCAGTGGCGGGCCAACACGCATGTCTCAGAGACATCCATCCGATTGGCGAACGAGGATGGGGCCTGGGTTCGACTCTCGAGGGCCACGCTTTCCGATGGATTCGATGTGCTCGTAGGCAGACCGGGTGACCGGGCGGTTCCCCAACGTACGCTGTGGTCTAGCGGTCGCGTCTCGTATACGCTCGAGGATTGTCAGACCCACGCCGTTGCACAGATGATTGGCTACACTCGAGACGGGGAGTTCCCGGCGGTCAAAAAGTAGGGCGCACTACTCGAGTTGCTCGAATCCGGTTATAGAATTGGCGGCTCTGTTGAAATCCTATTCATCAGATATATTCTCGCGTGAAACAGCCGGTCGATGAGAGCTGTGAAGTGAACGTCTATTATGACCAGAAGGCTGATTTCTGCTCATATCAATTGTTTATCCATGGCTGGCGATAGGATAGATACAGAACCGTCCGACGAAGAGGAAGAGAAAGAAGGGAAGTATGACAAATATATTGATAAACTATTGGATGTTTTCAGTATATTCTAGTTGGAACTGAAGCTGAGTTATCCACCTGTATTGACTACGACCGGGACAAAGGTATCAAATACAGAGGGTTTCAACAAAGCCGAATTGGCACAACTCCTCGAGCAAATCCAGCGTGATCGATCGGGGTTTCGAGGTGTTCTCCCGGTCCCTCGAGTTTTCGTCTATTCTTCGTCGGCACTCTGCTCTCCAGCCCGGCGGGCTCGAGCGACTTCGGTATCGGGCCAGTCTTCGCGTTTGAACTCGCCAGCGTGTTCGGTATTGACGTGTGCGGCGAGTTCGGCAGCGCCGCCAGCGACGAACTCGCAATCGTCTGGTGATGGGCACTCGTATGTTCGAGGTGGCATAATAGTGTCTTAGTGCCTGGACGTTAAAATCATCCGAGCTACTCATCGCCGTTCCTCTCGTGTACCTCGAGTCGCCGCTGTGGCGGTTCGATATACGCAAACCCACGTTCCGGCGGCTCTTTCGGTGGGTAAAATCTCGTCTCGAGGGCGGGCTCGAACCAGAGCTTTCCGCTCTCGAGACCGACAATCCGGGCTCCAGCGACGATCTCCCCGCCGGTTTCAAACCACACGCGTTGCCCGGTGGCCGTTTGCCGTGGCGTTCCGTTGACCGTCCAATAGCAATGGTGATCGTCGGGAACGTTTCCCTCGAGTTTCTCATCGATCTGCTCGCGGGTGGCATGGATCAACACGTCGAATTTCTCCTCAGTGTCGCCGGAGTGATCGATCACTTCGCCGTCTGGCCGGGGTTCGTCGAAGTGATTCTCTCGAAGCAATATCGTGGGGTTTCGGTGTGAACACAGCAGGTGATCGAGGAAGTGCCCTCGAGTAGCTGCAGGTCCTCGAAGTGAATACGCTACTTCACCGCGTTCGCGAACTTCGGGCCACGGATCAGTCCATATTTTCTTCACGAGATAGACGTCGTTGTACGCCCATCGAACCAGCGAAATCGTAGCATCGCTGTCGAAACGCAGACAGAACTCGCCGTTGGCGGCTTTAAGCAGGTCTCGCCAACCCTCACATCCTAGGCTTTTGCGGTGATGATGCCTCGAGATAGCGTAATCGATAGCCTCACCGACGATATCGGCGTGTGCGCCTATCACTTTGAAGTCTCGAAGCCGGTGTAACGCGGGTGCGCTTGCTCGCTCGAGGCGTTCGATATCGGCTTGCATGTACGATTCAACGTCGACGGTCGGATTTGGTGTGGTTTCACTCATTTTCGTTTACCTTGTGTCGAACGAATTTGGGCGATTCATCGAGTCGAACGACTCGAGACGCCCGAATCTGATTCTCGAATTCGTAGAGTTCCTCGAGCAAAGCCAGCATGATCGACCGGGATTTCGAACTGTGTTTCCACGGTCCCGAAGGGTGCGTCGACCAGTGATGGTACGGGCCGTCAAACTCTCTGTCGTACTCGCTACCAGTGCTATCGGCGTCAAAGGCCAGCCACCACTCGTGATCGGCGGCCAACTCGAGGTAAATCGCTATCTCACCCTCGGTGGCCTCGAGCGCCTCGAGCCAGTTTCGGGCGTCGAGGTCGGCGTTCGTCCGTCGCCCCTCGAGTCGTTCGACGAGCGGGTGGGTGCGTTCGCTGGGTGCAAAGGGTGTCCCTTCGCACTCATACAATAATCGACGGGCCGAGCGTAACTCTCGAGTGTGGTCAAGTAGGGCCATTTAGTCGCTCACCTCCTCGCCTTCATCCCTGGTAGGATTCGCGAACAGTGGTTCGGCGTCGAACTCCTCACACACGCTTTGAACGAATTCGGCGGCTCTGTGTTCACAACACGCTTCTTTGACGTAGACGCGAGCCCACGCTGGCGATACCTCGAGTGTGATCTTCGAAGCATCGACCACTTCGCCGTCTTCAACATGGATCAACGTCCCCAACAGCTTGTGGTAGTCGTCGCCGATTTGGGAGGTAAGTCCGAACATCTGCCACGGTTCATCCGGAGTCGACAGCGTATCACAGAACACCTCGGGCTCGAGGCTATCGGCAAACTCGAGCGTAAAGGTCTGCCCGTGAATTCGAACTCCAGAGCCGACGCTTTCGTACGTGATTCGCGTCTCGTCGATTTTCCTTGCAAGCGTCTCGAGGTCCAGGTTTGGTTCGCTCACAGAACCACCCCTTGGACACCAACGATCTGGTAGGCGTTCCAGAGCCCGGCTGCAAGCCATAGCAGGCCCGCAAGCATCGGCATCCAGAGCGACGACCGGTATGGGTCACCAACAGCGTACAGCGCCACCGAGAGCGCCGCGACGACGCCAGTGATAGCCGCCTTCAACACGGCCAGCCCGTAGAGACCATACCCCTCAAGAACCATCACGGCGACGTCGTTGGTCTCTCGAGCACCCATTTCGAGGCCGTAGGCAGTCGTATACAGGTCGGCAAACACGGACGCAAGCACGAACGCCCACACGCCCGCCCCGGCCAGCACGTAGCGCGTGCCCGGTCGCTCGAGCGTTGGTGTCTCGAGTCGGGGGCCGTCGCTCCAGATCGGCAAGTCGTTCACCGTCTCGACAGAGAGCATCTTCATCGTAGCTCACCCTCCAGGTAATCGACGACCGACATATCCGAGATAATCTCTTGAGGGCCGGGCTCAGGCTCGGCTTTCGAGTCACGTCGGGCTGCTTCGGCGGCTTTCGCCACCGACTCCTCATCGAGTTGCAGTTGCTTTACGAAGGGTCCGAACACGGGATTCGAGGGAAACACCAGCTTCGCGGGTTTGTCGCTCATCGGGATTTCGAGCGTGTACTGGGTGCCGTAGCCCTCGAGTGTCACCAGCGTAGCGTTACACCGATAGGGCTCGCGGTTGACCTGCTGGGCGGGTTCGGCGACCGTCAGCGAACGCGTGGTATCGCTCGCGACGACCGTCACCTCATCGCCTGTCTCAAGGAGCAAGGCAACGTCGCGAAGCCACGCTTTGCCCATCTTATCGTCGCCGTGGTCGGTCATGGTTCCACCCACGTCTCGATTTTGTGACTGTCGCCGCCCCGATCTCGAACGTCACCGAACGGCGTCTCTTCGACCGGGCGGATAATCGCTATCGTTGGCCGGTCTGAATCCGCGTTGAAGAGTTCGTCGAACCACGCCCGGTCGACATCGATGAATTTTGGAACGACCCGGAGTACCTGGGCCTCGCGGTTGGCCTTCGTTTTGATGCCGAGACACTGTAACTCGCCGTCGACGACGCGAACGTACGGGCGACCCCCGACGAACAGGCCGTATAGGTCGGCTACGAGTTCGCCGTTCGATGCCTCGAGTACGTTCCAGAGCGTGTCGGCATCGTCCACCTCCCAGTGTGCGCCAACTGTTCGCTGGTAGTCCTCTCGCCAACAGGATCGACACACAGGTTCGGCGATCGGTGCCCTCGAGAATCCGTCGCGCTCTGGGTTCCAGTCACCATACAGAACGAGATAGCTGTGTCCCTCGCGGGTAGCCCCGCAGTGGTGGCACTCCGAAGGTGATGATCGGTCACTCATCGGTTTCACCCTGGTTGGTTTCCGGGCCAACTGACCACCCTGTACGGTTATCCCACTCGTGGGCTTCCTCGCCGTGTTCGGCCAACGCCTGAAATATCTCCCCGAAGCTGTCTCCGTTTACAACGTGGTCACAGAGCCGACATTGCGCGTGTCCGGTTCGAGCAACCTTCTCGAGTGTGCCGGTTAGTTCTCCCTCTTCCGGTGTCGGAACGGAACGCCCAGTCTCGCTCGAGCAACGATCACTCACCGCCATCACCACCGATTGGCAGGCCATCGTACAGGTGTTGGCGGGTGTGGTACTCACCGAAATGCACGCCTTCAGCGATGTACAGCGCGGCTTCCGCTGGGAGCAACTCACCGTCCTCGATACGCTCGTATGCTCGCTCGAGTCGATCGGCGTCTTCGCGAAGCTGTTCGACTGTCTCGAGGAGGTCGTCGTAGGCTTCGTTTTGGAACCACAGACACCGGGCGAGATTGTGCAGCCAGTACGGGTCTTCGAAGCCTGTCTCGAGGGCGTCCTGTGCAATCGCCCGCCGCCGATCTTTGTCGATATCGGTTTCGGCGGCCATCAGTACGGACACCCCCGTTTGGCCCATGCAGCAAGCCGGTCGTTCTTTTCCTCGCGCGTGTAGCCGTCGTACTCCGAATCTCGTGGGTGAAGCCCGAGTTGGTCGGTTCCGACCATTGCTCGAGGGACGTGCCAGGAAACCTGACCCATCGGCGTCTGGATCCAGACGATAGCCCACTCGTCGGGGCTCTCCGGGTCGGGTTTCCACCCGGAGGGCGCACCTGTCGCTTCCGCGAGCGCACAGGCCAGTAGATTGCGGTCCTGGTAGACTTCCTCGAGTGCCTTGTCGGTGCCGCCGTCTGCTCGCAGGCCATCTTCGTATCGACGGCGACAGGATGTACCGCAGAACACGGTATCTGAATCCTCGCCCGTATCGAAGTACAGGCGACAGGTCGGACAGACACGGCGTTCCAGTCCGTCGTAGTTGGCACTTTCGCCCATGTGACCAACCGCTTCGCAGGGCGGGCGATACTCGCCTCGAGCAGCGTTCTCGCTCACGCCGACCCACCCTCGTTTGGTTGCTCAGTACCTGGCTGTAGTGAGCGGGTATTCCTTGTTCTAGAAGACGGACTAATTATCAGAAACGTATTGGCCAAGGAATGAGAAGAAACGATATGCAGAGACGGGCCCTCTTGGCGGTAGCTAGCGGTTCTCTCCTCGGTACGGCTGGTTGCACGTACCTCGACGACGAACCAGCAGAGCCGATGTTGGATACCATTTCCGTTCGAAATCGACACAATGAGATACAAGAAGTTGATGTAAGCGTCGTTGAGAGCGGAGAAACCCGTTTTTCGGAGACGTATTCTGTTGAGCCGGGATCGGAGATCGTGGAGGAATCCCCTGTCGGTAGTTCCGGCCGTTATCTCGTCAGAGTCGTCGCCACTGACGGTGAGCAGGAAATCGACACAACGGAACATGTCGACGGCGATCAACGGTGTGTCATCGTTCGCTTCGAAATCGGAAGCGCGGGAGGCTTTAACCCACCGTCGATCATTGCGTCTCAGGAATGCTGACTGGAAGGGACAGGTTAGCCCATTCCCACCCATAAATTGCTCAGTTCCGTCTTCTTGCGTAGCGTTCTCGCTCACTCCGAATCACCTCCGTTTCGGAGGTCGTCGTACCCATAGCGCTCGACGAGTGCCTCGAGTTCTTCGACGACACTCTCTGTCTCGCGTTTCCCTAGATCGGTCTGATCGTACAGCAGCCCGATCAACAACTCCCGTTTACGAACGCGTTTTTCGCCCTCGAGCGCCTGGATAATCTCGTCAGTCGTCTCGAGGGTCGTTCGAATCGACTCTTTCGTCAGACTGGCATTGCGACCGTACAGCAAGTCTACTACGTCCTCATCGGTTAGCCCGGAGCGTTGAAGCGCTCGTAGATCCGTGGCGAGTGTCTCGAGGCTTTCGGCAGCCTGAGCCAGTTGGGTCAGGCGCTCGTGGAACAGCTTGGTGTCGACAGTGGCGTCCTCGAGTTCGATTTCATCGGGCCGGTCGGCTTCGTCTCCGAATAGGGTCTCGAGTGGGTCTGAATCGGCGTTGGTACTCACCTCGAGTCACCCCGTTCAGAATGCTCACTGCCCGTCTCTACGTTGCGGTCGTAGAAGGGGAGCCAAGACTCTCGCCACGTGATCTCTGCCGACCATCCCTCTCTCGAGCAGGTGTCACATTTATGGTTGACTTGGCCATTGTCGTTGACAGTCACATCGAGGTGACCGTCGCATTTGTCGCCGTATTTATCGCACTCGTCGCCCTGTGCAGGGGTCGTTCGTAACCACTCTAAACAACCCTCACTACACCAGCGCCGACCATTAACGTCCTTTACCGTACCGTCGCAATTCGGACGAATGCAGTCGTCGCCCACTTCGGGAGCCTGCTCATCCGAAAGCGTTCGGTCACCTATCTCGGTGGCGACGATACCAAGTGCATCGTCGTCAACAAGCTGATACTCGTCGCCTGTGTCTTTCTTCCGAAGTACGGTACCTTCGGATATAGTTTGCTCACTATCGTCTTCATGCGTTGCGTGCTCGCTCATGCCGATCCGCCTCGAGTTGACCGACCACTATCCTTGTTCAGAACGACACATCGTCGAAGCGGTGGCAATATTACGTCCTTCCTCACTGATTGATATGCATACGAAAGAGAGTCAATACCGCCTTGGAAAGTAATTAGCACCCATACCAGGGCAGGGCTATCACCACGAAAACCACCATCAGTACCGTGGTATCGTCCACCACCACCGTGGTAAACCTCAAAGGGTCCATTCCCTTTCAGTTTTGGGCAGGAACTCTCGAGTTCCGGGTCGTGACGACACTTCAGAGGCACGTTCATGATTCAGTCACCCCGGAATCCTCGAGTCCCTCTGGATACACCGGCTGTTCGGACGCAGGCACCAGGTGGGTACACAACACCGCCTCGTCCCCGATACACTCGAGATTGTAGGGTACGTAATCGTCAGGATGTGGCATCTCGAGTTCGTTGAAATCGCTCTCGCGAATCACGGCTATCGTCGAGAGTGCGTCCTCGAGCGTCTCCGGGTAGCCACCCGACGTGAGCCCCATCGACCGAGCGTATAGATCACGGACGGTCGCACCGGGCTCGAGAGCCACGTACGTCTGTCCGAGTTGGACGATACGAACGTCGTCGGGATGGACGTCGCCGCTATCTCGCTCGAGGCCGAACACCCGCGAACCGAGTCGCCCGTCGACGTGATAGGTCAACTCGATAGCGGCCGTATTCTGTGTGCCGTTGGCCTTCATGATTCGAGCGCCATCAGCCTGGGAGTTTGCCAACACCGCTGGGAGTTCCGACCGTAGGGCTTCGTCGCTGGCGAGCAACGCACCGCTGGGGTTGAGCGTCCCGTATTTCTCCCGCGTTCGCTCCCGCCGACTCTGTTCCTCTTTGCTGTCGAGTATGCCAGAGCCATCGGCTTCGATCGGTGGCCGGGCTGCGTGTTCGTTGATCACCGAGACGACGCCCGATCGGAGGGCTTCCGACCGATTCGGAAACACGCCATCCTCGACCATCTGCTCGATAGCCTCGAGATTCGCTTTTGGAATGCGAAGCGAGACGCGTTCCATGTTGCTTTCGGCCATTATCGAGCCCCGTCGCTGTCGCCAGCGACATGTAACTCGAGCGTTTCGATGATTTCGTTCGCGAGCAGCTTTGCCGCCGACTGATCGGTTTCGACGACGTTGCCATCGACTTTCAATAAGACGCCATCGTTGGTTTCGATACAGGCTGTGTCGATGGGGCTCTCCTCGAGTTTCAGGCGTTCGGATTTGTCCGTCACTGCTCCGATATCGTACCGTCCGTTTGCCCGCCAGGTTACTTCGACAGTCGCGCCAACGCCGTGTTGACGACGAATATCGGCGGCTGCACACCCGGCCAGGTCACCGTTCTCGTGTTCGGTAATCCATTCAGTCTCGCATGGGAGCGAAAGGGAGTAGCCGTAAGGCGTCAACTCGATTTCTCCCGTCACGGGATACGGTGTCTCGATTTCGACCGACATCTTACCGGCCCTCCTCGCTCTCGAGAGCGCCCTGTTGGTACTCCTCGAGCGTCTCGCGGTCGACGATATCGACCTGAATCTGTTCGTGTTCAATCGACGATTCAGCCTTCTTACGAGTGGTCGTCCGGCTTTCAGCGTAGCCTTCCATCTCGTGATAGGTACACAGGGTTCCGTTGCCGTCGAAGCCGTAGAACCATGTTAGGTCCTCGTAGGCCGGGTTCACACAACGAATCAGTTCGCCGTCTTCGATATCCTCGAGTGACAGCGTTTCGTCGCCACCGGGTCTGGCAATGGTTGCAGTCGTCGTCGCAGTCGATACGTCGCTATCGCTATAGTGGTGCTTGGGGTGTGCCATCGTTCGATTTCGGACTCGAGAGTTTGCCTCGAGTCTCGTTTGTTCCGATGTAGTACTACATTAAAATCTTACGGACCACCAACATTTGTGTGCTCAATGTCCGACGCCACAGAATTATGTATAATGCGTGTTCAGAAACCAACGTACTGTGACTCCCATTCACGCCGAGCCTTGAGTTCCCGTCGTCCTCGCCGGGTGATCGTGTAACTGTTGGTGCGTCGGTCGGCCGCTTCTTTTTCCAGTAATCCTTTGTCTGCGAGTTCGTCCAGATTTGGGTAGAGACGCCCAGTGAACACTTCGTTTTCGTAGTATGCTTCCATCTCTGCTTTGATTGCGAGACCGTGCGATTCGTCGACTCCTGCCGCCACATACAACAAATCGCGCTGAAAACCGGTCAAATCGTACATAGAGTCACTAACCCAAGCGGGTTAGATAAAGCCTTAGGTTTTGGTATGTTAACTTGTTTGTTAGTATAACAATTACAATATACCTATGTACACTGGAGTCTATTGTTTAGATGTCCACACCGAAGTGACGCGGTAGCAACAGAACGGGCTGGGGGGCTCGAACTGTCGATTCGGTGTACGGGGGACGGGGGGACACATTGACATCGCTAGAAGTAAAGCTACGACTCATGCTTGCAGGATTGATCTTTACACTCACAGCGGCAGTTTTCGTCGGCGGGTTCATGATCTGGGGGTAACTCAGACTGTTCTCGGCCACCGAGCGTGTTTGGAAGAGTTCGTTCGGATTGCAAACACGAGCAGTACAGGGATTTTACTCCTCACCGTGAGAACCAACGTATCGGAGAACAAGCCAAACAGGGATTATACTTGTAAGTATGAGGAATAGTAGGCCAGCCGCCCAGTTGACGTTAGAAAAATACGCATATACGGCCCCCATAGCGCCTCTTGAGGCTATTAGGAGAAGTACAAGAAGTGCGAAGACGAAAATAAAGCTGAGTCCCCTTCTTGAGTGAGAATTACCGTTCACCATATTATAAAAATATTACCTATGCACTGATGGGTCTTTCCTTGTCCAGCGTGCATCTCTACTGATCGATGCAAGCACCACTATAACACACCGTCCATCAGTTATTCAGATAACCGAACATCGGTTTTCGGATACTGATCTTCACAAACCGACTTTACAGACGCTCTCGAGCAAGAATCCACCAACCAAACGAATTATCCGAATTTCCGAACACCCCCTCGCCGCGTTTAATCCCTACTGCACTGACTTTCGAGTATGGGAACTGATACAGCGATACCACCAGATGATGACCGTCTCGAGTTTCCCGAACTCCCACCACTTGAGTCCGGCCTCGTCTTACTCGAGACGCCCGACTCCAGATCGACACTCCGGGGTGCGCTGCACGCCCTGGTCGTCGATCACGTCTTGCTCGAGAATACACGGGCAACGTGGATCGACAGTCGGGGCTTTGGCAGTACACGCCCACTGACGGATATCGCACCGAGCGACCGAATCCTCGACCGCATTGCTATCGCCCGTGGATTCACCGCCTACCAGCACGCTGCGTTACTCGAGACGCTCGTCGAACGCCTCGAACGGAGTTCCGAAGTCGACCAACCCGGCCTGATCGTTGTGCCAGCGCTCGATCACCACTACCGTGATACCGATCTCTACGACGGGGAAGGCCAAACCATGCTGATGGACGCGCTCGCCACGCTCGCAGGCGTTGCTCGACGCCTCGAGATACCTGTCCTCACGACACGCGTTCGCGACGATACGTTTGCAGAGCCAATCGCGAACTGTGCCAGCCAACACCTCGAGTGCGTTTCGACGGGGATGGGGCCGCGATTCATTGGCGAGGAATTCGAGACGCTCGTCTATCCCGAAGGTAACGGCTGGGTGCAGACGACGCTCGCGTTCTGGGAGCAAGTTCTCAAAGCCCGCGAACCACTGTACCGGCTGGCCCAGCCAATTTCACCCGAAACCACGACGGTGGTCTGAGATGGGTCGGACGAATCCAACGTTTCGCGACCAACTGCGCCATCTCGAAGAGCAGTGGGCGACCTACCGCCGGGCGTTGCGATACGATCACCAGGAGCACTTCGACCGACTGTTCGAATACGCCCGCGCTCACGCCGACGCGTCAGGTCACCAGAATCCCACCGACCCGATGCCCGCCATCTTGCTCTCAATCGCTCTCGAGCACGAACGCCACCTCCAGGAATTCGAAGCCGAACTCGAGGAGTTACAGCAGGCACTCGAGACGCTCGAAGCGCTCGAGAGTGCCGAGACTGCCGAGAAACACTCAGATCGAGCGGAGGAACCGGCTAATGTCGATGCCTAACGGCCTGTTCAAAGTCGACTATCTCACCGATAGCGTCGTTGAATGGCACGCCACCGATACGGGGGATGGCCTCGAGCGTCTCGAGAACTCCTCATACAAGCCGACGATCTACGCCATCCCCGAAGATCGAGGTGAGGAAACCTTCGAGTCACTGCTCGCAGCACTCGAGCGACACCCGCTGACCGTCGATACAGCACTCGAGCGTTTACGCCGTGGCTTTCGCGAAGGGCCAGAGCTAGTCGTCACAATCGACGTCGCCGATATCGCGGGCGTCGACGAACTCGCTCGCTGGCTTCGAGGCCGTGGCAAACCGGGTTCGATCACCTGCTACAATGTGGATTTCTCGCAGGAGTTCCGGTATTGCCTCGAGACAGGCCAGACGCCGACGCCCGAACGCGACCTGCGAACGGTCGAAATCAGCGCCCCAGAGACGGCGCTCACGGACGATATTCTCGAGACCATCTCCGTGACCGTCCCTGACGAAGAAACGACGGTCGAAGCTAACGGGGATGCCGAGAAAGCCATCGTGGCCGTTCAGGAGACGCTCGAGGCCATCGACCCCGATGTGTTGGTACTCTCGAATAGTCAACTCGCCCCAAAACTGTACGCAACAGCGACCGAGTATGGCTACGCCGATTTCGAGTTAGGGCGAGGTCCCTTCGGTGGGTATCAAACGCTCGCGGGTGCGTCGACGTTCGAAAGCTACGGGCAGGTTGGGCACTCCCCGGCCCGCTACAACGTTCCAGGCCGGGCGATTATCGACCGCTCGAATATGTTCTTTTACGACCAATCGGGACTCGAGGGCTGTCTGGATTTAGCGAGACGCTCATCGAAGCCGCTGCAAGAGATTGCGTGGGCGTCTATCGGCAATGTGTTGACGGCAATCCAGATCCACGAAGCCCGCTCTCGAGGTGTGTTGACGCCGTGGCGCTCGTGGCGTCACGAGTTTTTCAAACCCATGCGAACCCTACACCAGGCTGATCGAGGTGGGTTCACGTTCGCCCCCGACGTTGGCTTTCACGAGGGCGTTCACGAACTCGATTTCTCGAGTCTGTATCCCAATATCATCGTCGAGCGAAACGTCTCGCCCGATACCATCTGTTGTGACTGCCATAGCGACCGCGCTGATGTACCGGAGTTAGGCTATTCAGTGTGTGATGAACGCGGCTATCTCTGTGACGTACTCGAGCCCCTGATCCGTGACCGAGACGAAATCAAACGTCGAATTCGGGAGAATGACGATCCCGACGAACGCGAGGCCCTCGAGCGCAAATCAGCAGCCATCAAGTGGATACTGGTGTCGTGTTTCGGCTACCAGGGGTTTTCGAACGCCAAATTCGGGCGAATCGAGTGCCACGAGGCTATCAACGCTTACGCTCGCCAGATCTTGCTCGAGGCAAAAGACGCACTCGAGGCCGGTGGCTGGCGTGTCGTGCATGGCATCGTCGATAGTCTCTGGGTCCAGGCTCGAGACGACTGTGAACAGACCGATCTTCGACAGCTCGCCCGCGAGATTACAGCGAGTGTTGGGATTCGCCTCGAGTACGAAGCCCAGTTCGACTGGGTGGCCTTTGTCCCAATGCGAGATAGCGAGGCCGGAGCGCTCACGAAGTATTTTGGCGCGAAAATCGATGGCGGGTACAAGTATCGCGGGATAGAGTGTCGCCAGCGGTCGACGCCCACCTGGATCGCGGATTTGCAGCGAGAGTTGATCGAGGTGTTGGGTGAGTGTCGAACGCCGGAGGCGGTGTGTGATCGGTTGAAACAGGAACTCGAGGCGTTGCGGGAGGGTGAGGTCTCGAGTGGGGATCTCGAAGTTCGAATGCGTAGTTCGAAGCGACTCGAGGAGTATACGCAGTCGACGCTTTCGGTTGCAGCGCTCGAGCGAGCCAAGGCGCTGGGCCTCGAGAAACATCCCGGCCAGGACGTTCGATATGTAGTTGCGGATGATTCCAAGCGAGGTCGTGAGCGGGTTCGGCTGCCTCACGAGGCCATTGATCGGGTGGATTACGAGTGGTATGAGACTGAGGCCAAGCGGGCAGCCGAGAGTGTAGTCTCGCCGCTAGGGTGGCGGCGTGAGGAGATCGAGGCGTATCTGAGTAAGGACGAGAAGGGGACGCTCGAGGCGTATTAAAACGAGAACATGCCGCTCAATCTTCTTCGATAATGATTTTCTCGTCAGGTACCTTAGTGACCGGTCCATCAAAGATCCGTTCTGAGATCACTGTTTCGTCTTTTTCAAACATCGAAATGTATTCAACGTCCGTCAGAAATTCAATGTTTTGTCTTTTAATGTATGTTGGAGTTAAATTTGACACCACGTACACTTTTATGTCATTTTCCTCCCAGTGATCTGTAACTCTATTCGCTGCCTTAGCAAGAGGTGTTGATTTGTCTGAATTGAAACTGTCGTCTACATCGAGGTCCAACCACATTCCAATCTTTTCTGGGAGGGTTGGGCCAGATGGGCTTCTATTGACGGTAGTCGGTTCTTCGTTGAATATTTCAAGATCAAACTTTTCGTCAATGACTCTCAGACCATCTGATGCACGGAGGTTTATTGTAGGAACAAATAATTTCAATTCAATAAAGTGGACTTCATCATCCGTTGTCAATATAATGTCCAACTCACTACCATCCGAATCTGTGATTTCAGGTCTCAAATAGCACTCTTGAGCATGTTGCTTAAGATATTTGTAGAAATTTTCCTCATATCGTTTCGTTCTTTTCTCTGTTGCGGATTTAATAATTTCGTGCCCAGTGGGTCCTGCATTCTTATTTCTAAGTAGTGGGTAAACTTGATATTTTATCAGTCTGGCATAGTGTTGTGGATATAAATAGGCCGTTTTACGAACGGTAGCCATCCCAGTGCTATCCGCTTTTGAAAACTGGTCAGTGTGTTCTAATTTGAATAAGAACGGATGTCCCTCTGGTTTGTTTTTACTAACAATCACCTCATCTCGTACATCAGGCCAATACCCGCCAAAAGCGTCTTTTCCAGCCTTTTCAACTGTCTTCTTATCCAAAGTCACAGGATAACCGTTGTCCGCATTCTTAGCTTGTTCAAGTGATAGAGAATTATCTAAATTAGATAAGAAATCATTTATATAATTTATTGTTATTTCAGGGGTTAGGTTTGAATAGTATACACCACTAATCATCTCATCAACTGATGCAATTACTTTCAATTGTACAATTAATTCATACCAGTAGTCCCCAAACTCCTCTATTGTTTCAGGTGTATCTCTTGATCTGTAATCAATCTCATACCTGATATCATCCATAACTTTGGAAAATATCTCATACTCATCATAGTCTGCACAGAACATTGATTCGGCGATACGTCGAAATGCAAGCCACTTCTCAGTATATATGAACGAATAGTCTTTGGTGAACCTATTGGCGTCAACAGATGTACCGTCCTTTTTCTCACAATATATGAACTGATCGTTGGCATCCAAATACAATCTTTGTAGAATTGCATAGCTGTTGCGAAGAATAGTGATATCTTCGTCAAAGCCTGAATAATTTTCTATACGTTTTTGGCCAGAGTAGTTTGAGCAAAGTACCCCTCGGACCAATCGTGCCAAATATCCGAATTCAAAAATCTGAAAACCATTTCTATCAAAGAAATCATAACTCCTTTTGTTCAACCTGCTTATAAGGTAATATAGAACATCATGTTTTCGATAATCTTGTAATGCCTTAGGTATGTTTTCCACAGTGAATCGCGATTTATTGATTAAATAGTTGGTTTTACCTGTTACTATTGGTTGAGCTTCCAAGTCTAGTCCTAGGCAATTGGGGCAAAAGAGAAACTTGTCCCTTTGATCTGAATGTGAGTTTGAAACTCCTAAGATGTTACCACACTCATTACAGGGCATTAACAATATTCTCGGCTGTACCTTCATAAGGGTGTCCTCAAAAACAATTAGAAGGCCCTCACTCCCTTTCAAAAACTGCCGTATTGTCTTCACCCAACTCGCTTGCTTCGATATGCGAGTACATCTTCGATGTCGTCTTTGGATCGGCGTGACGAAGCGTTCGTTGAGCTCGCTGTGCACCGTGTTCTCGATACAGCGCTTCACCGACGCCTCGACGAGCCCCGTGCAACGTCAGATATTCTCCAGCCTCGAGATCCAACCCAGGAACGTCGGCTTCCTTCGAGAGTCGCTTGAATAGCGTCCGAGTACCGGAGGTACTCATTGCGGGCGGTTCGATGTCGTTCTCGAGCATGAAATCCCAGGGGTCACCGTCCGGTTTGTCGTATCCTTCCTCCTCGATTCTCTTGTATAGCGACGGCGGATGCCTCGAGGGAAACACGGGCCAGCCTTCGGATGGCGGATCGATAATTCGGCGAAGTTGATGCAGGGGTTTGATCGTCTGCCCGGTGAGACCGACGTCTTCGGTTTCCTGGCTCTTCCCTAAGACGCGAATGGTTCCGTTCTCAAGGTCGACGGCGTGCCACCGGAGGCCGACGCGTCGATCATCGCGATAGTCGGCCAGTATCTCGCTTCCACGAACGCCCGTGTACGCGATCACGGTGATCAGTGCCCGGTTCCGAACGGCCTCGAACGCATCCATCCCGTGTTCGTCGATTTCTTTTCGAGCCTGTTCGTCGACGTACTCGACGATGGCTCTCCGTTGTTCGGGCGATCAGAACTGTTGTGAGCCGCTGTTGCTATCTGAATCTGTAGGGAGATTCGATTTCGCCCGCTCTTTCGCTGCCGATTTCTTGATTAGATTGTGCCTCTTAGTCGTCCATGAAAGAAATGCTGAGACGGGTAATTGATAATTCACCGCTCAAAAGAACGACGTGAGTGTTTAGCTACCCACGGAACAGTGATGCGATCGCTGCGATGAACATGGCGATTACAAAGAGGTATACTAGTACCTCGATATGCGTTACGAACTGTTCGGTGCTGTAGCTAAACACGAATGGAATCCAATTTTCAATCATTTTTCTTTCCGGTTGCTTTGTTTTTCGATGGCAACCAGACAATTCTACAACGTTTCAGTATATATTACTAGGGTCAATTATATTAGTGAAAGCTAAATTGGCGACAAAGAGTGGTGTAAAATAGTGCGATTAGGTGTTGCCATGCAGGGTTCAGTAAGTCACTTTCCGTGCAGGTTTGTCTTTGACGATGACGTATCCACGACCCACAGCACTGACACCTGCTTCGTAGGCGGTTCGAGTGGTGGGGTCTGGCTCATCGGAACCGATCTTTCGCATTTAGGCCAGGTAAATAGAACGTCAGAACAAGTTAACGTGGTGGAGGGCTATTTTCGCACGTCGTCGATGCTCTTCGCTGAATCATTCGTCTTCAGATCCACATACGAGTCGTGGGTCGTCTCGATTGACGTGTGTCGGAGCGCTTCCTGTGCGCATTCGGACTGGTCGGGTCGTAGAGTCCCAACCGACCGCTCGACGCGCGCCGTGCATCGTAGGGTGGTCGTAATCGCTCTCAGGATTGATACGGCCTCTTTCGAGAGTTGTTTCAAAACCTCTCGAGCGCTCTCTTTAGAGAGTGCTGGAGGTGTGGGGTGTCGTGTTCGTGGAGTAATCTGTCCACCGTCTCAGGATTGGTCTTGTCTTTGGCCAGCGCCAACTCGGACTCGACGCGACCCTCGCTGCGGGCGTACTACGGGCGCTGACGAACTTCGAGTTCTCTAATATCGCCCGGTATATCGCCCGAAGGGAGTGGTTCGATGCTTGGGATTTGGCTCTGGTTCCGGTTCGCCCTCAGCGTCGAGGTTGAGTTCGTCGAACGGATTGCTCATCGAAGCATCCCACTATTCAGAACGACTGGCCTGAGGTCGTCGTAGTAGGGGATCTGGTCACTCTCATTGTCGTAATCCTGCAAGGGTTAGTTGTGCTGGAGCGAACAGGAAAACGCCGAGCGATGGCGAACGCAGACTTTTGGTGGTCAAAATCCGCCCGGGACTACTAACTCGGAGTTTTGAATCCCGACAGCGTAGCGTGTAGCCACAGGGTGAGTCGGCCCCCTACATCCTGTGGACGTTGGTGTTATTACCTTGCGATATCATTCCAGATGTATGGCTGATAGCGACCAGGCAACGCTCCCTGGCACGGAATCTGATATACTCACGCTCGAGACGCTCGAGAAGCATCTGTGGGCGGCTGCGGACAAACTGCGCGGCAGCATCGACTCAGCAGATTACAAGAACTACATCTTCGGACTGTTGTTCCTCAAGCGGGCGAACGACCGCTTCGAGGAGGAAACGGAAGAGGTTGCCGAGGAGCTCGGGATACCGATAGAGACCGCCAGAGACGACCGTGACCTCCACAAAGAGTTCTGGATTCCCGAACGCGCCCGGTGGGACCACATCAAAGCGCAGGAGACCGACGTCGGTGCAGCACTAAACAAGGCGCTCGCGACGGTCGAAGACGAGAACGACCCTATCGCCGACCGCGTGCTCACAACGGTCGATTTCAACGACAAGGAAAGGCTACCCGACTCACTGCTCTCCGACCTCGTCTCGCACTTCTCGAAGCACCGGTACCGGAACGTGGATCTCGAGGATCCGGACATCTTCGGGCGGGCCTACGAGTACCTCATCCGCGAGTTCGCCGACGACGCCGGCAAGAAGGGGGGCGAGTTCTACACGCCGCGGGAGGTCGTCCGTCTCATCGTCAAGTGCGTGAATCCGGAGCCGGGCCATCGCGTCTACGACCCCTGCTGTGGCTCCGGCGGGATGCTCATCTACTCCGCCGAGCACATCCGCGAGTCGGGCGGGGAGATGGACGACATCTCGCTGTATGGCCAAGAGAAGAACCTAAACACCTGGGCGATCGGCCAGATGAACGTCCTGTTGCACGAGCTGTACGACGCGAAGATCGAGAAGGGCGATACCATCACGGAGCCCAAACGCGTCACGAAACACGACGAGCTCGAGGTGTTTGATCGGGTCATCGCGAACCCAATGTGGAACCAGAAGGAGTGGAACAAGGAGTGGGTCGAGGACAACGAGCCGTACAACCGCTTCCCGTACGGGCTCCCGCCGTCGAACCGTGGCGACTGGACGTGGATCCAGCTCATGATCGCCTCGCTGAACGAGACCGGGAAGGCGGGCGTCGTCATGGATAATGGCGTGCTGTTCCGCTCGCGCTCGGAGAAGAAGATCCGCAAGCCGATCCTGGAGGACGACCTCGTTGAGGCCGTGATCGCGCTCCCGGAGAACCTGTTCTACAACACCTCGTCGCCGGGGTGTATCCTGATTCTGAACAAGGACAAGCCCGCAGAACGCGAGGGCAAGGTGCACTTCATTTACGCCGAGGACCAGACGCTTCGGGACTCCGAGGTGCAGGTGTTCGAAGAACTCTCGAATCAGAACCGACTGACCGACGACGGTGTCGAGTACCTCGCCGAGACGTTCCAGGTTGGTCGGGAGGAAGACCACCACAGTCGGCTGGTTGATCTGGAGGAGATCGAGGAAAACGACTGGAACCTGAACGTCCCACGATACGTTGATACTACCGAACCCGAGGAGCCGATCGACGTGAGCGAGAAGCTACGGGAGTTGGATCGACTGGCCGAGGAGCGTCAGAAAACCGACGAGAAACTTGAGCAGTACATGGGGGAATTGGAGTATCGATGACCAGTGAAGTAGCCCTCGGAGATCCCCGTGACGGATATGAGATCGTTCAATTAGGGCCACGAGAGATCATGCTGCCCGAGGATTGGGAGATCTACCCAGTTAAGGAACTTTTCGAGATAGAGAAAAATTCGTTTGATCCTAGTGGATTGGACTCGGGGTCCGAGGTGATGCTCTACTCAATGCCAGCGTACGATTCCGGTCAAGAACCTATTCAAACCCTCGCGTCCGAGATTGGGAGTAAAAAATACCGAGTTCCAAAAGACACAATCCTGTTCCCCAAGCTGAATATCCGAAAACGACGATTTTGGAGAGTTAAACAGGATCATAGCCTCCCCGCAATATGTTCGACCGAATACTGGCCTCTATTACCAAAGAGATCTCTTGAACTTGATTTTTACCACTATTATTTCGGTAGTTACGAATTCACTAGCAATCCAAAAGTGACGTCTGCGTCCAGTACGAACAGTCACAAGCGAGTAAAGCAGTCTTCATTTGAGAAGCTTCGGCTACCGCTACCTACTCTCCCAGAACAGCGCCGTATCGCCGACATCCTCTCAACGGTCGACGAGCAGATTCAACAGACAATCGAGATCATCGAGAAACGGGGAGAATTACGCAAGGGGTTGCTTCAGGAACTCTTCCACCAAGGTGCGGTCGAACATGAACGGATACTTGATCTAGGAGAGTCGGCCGACAAGGCCGGTGGTGTCAACACCGGAATGGACCAGACAACTATTGGACAGATTCCAGAAAGTTGGGAAACAGAGCGACTCGGTGAACTCACAGAGAATTCGGCATACGGAGTGAATGCCAGCGCAGAGGAGTTCGATACTGAAAAGCCTCGATATCTTCGAATTACAGATATCGCTGACGATGGTCATCTCAAGGAAGAAGATCCTAAAAGTATCTCACGGGATGTATCTGATGGATACGAACTGAAACCTGGAGACTTGGTGTTTGCGAGGACCGGTGCCACAGTCGGCAAGACACTCCTCTATCAAGAAGACCATCCCGAGGCGGCATATGCTGGTTATCTGATCCGATTTCAGTTTGATCAGACGCGCATTCACCCCAAGTTCGCTTTTTATTTTACACAGACAAATAACTATGATCGCTGGGTATCTCGAATCACGCGACAAGGCGCACAAGAGAACATCAACACGGGAGAATATTCCAGTATTCTTCTTCCACTCCCGCCAATTGATGAACAAAAGGAAATAGTGTCAATACTAGAGACTGTGGATCAGAATATCGAACAGGAGCGAAAAACAAAGAAATCGCTTCAAGACCTCAAACGCGGCCTCATGCAGGATCTCCTCACAGGGAAGGTCCGCGTCAACACCGAGTGACTATGCCAGACGAGTACGCCGAGTCCGAACGCCCTGCTCTCGAAGCCCTCCAGCGACTCGGCTGGGAGGTCGTCGATCAGCAACAGTCCACTTGGATCGATCCCAGAGAGACGGAGTCCTCAGCTGTACTCGAACCGCGGCTGCGCAAGGCTGTCGAGCGCTTGAACCCGTGGCTCAACGAGAACAATCTGCACACGGCCGTCCACGAGATTCAGCAGGTCGCCGGGACGAGCACGATGGACGAGAACGAACAGATCCACGAGAAGCTCGTCCGCCACATCTCCGTCGAGCAGGACCGCGGCCACGGCAAGCAACACCAGACGGTCCAGTACATCGACTACGAGAACCCCGAGAACAACGACTTCTTCGCGCTCAACCAGTTCCGAGTCGCCGGGCCGGTCGAGGTCGTCAAGCCCGACATCGTGCTGTTCGTCAACGGCATCCCGCTTGGCGTCGTTGAGTGCAAGAGCCCACAGATTCCGGAGCCGCGGTCGGAGGCGCTCGATCAGCTCACCCGTTATCAAAACGAACGCGACGGAGAGTCGGAGGGGGCCGAGGAACTGTTCCGATACAACCAGTTCTCGGTCGCCACCTGGATGGAGGGAGCGGTTATGGGCACCTACGGAACGCCGAAGGATCAGTACAAGCCATGGCGGGACGCCTACCCGCTCAAGGATGACGAACTGATTGAGCTGTTCGACCTCGAGGGGTACCTCCCGGATCAGTACCGCATGCTCTACGCGCTGTTTGAGCCATCGCGTTTGCTGGACCTGTTGCGACACTTCACGGTGTTCGAGAACCGCCAGAGTGGTGCAATCAAGATGGTTGCCCGCTATCAGCAGTACCGTGCGGTTCGGAAGGCACTCGAGCGGATCGACAAGCGCGGCCGGCGCGAGGCACAAGGAGGTGTCGTCTGGCACACCCAGGGCTCAGGGAAGTCGCTAACGATGCTCTTTCTCGCGCTGAAGCTGCGCCGACTCAAGGACGACCCGACGCT
The DNA here is from genome assembly GCF_024298845.1 of Natronosalvus amylolyticus. NCBI lineage: Archaea > Methanobacteriati > Methanobacteriota > Halobacteria > Halobacteriales > Natrialbaceae > Natronosalvus > Natronosalvus amylolyticus. The sequence goes on along the minus strand of NZ_CP101158.1, from coordinate 79,994 downwards.
TCTGCTGGTCACGGATCGACGAGCACTCAATGACCAGATTCACGCGACGTTCGAGCGGTGTGGCTTCCCGAACCCGAAGAAGGCCGAGAGTATCGACGACCTTCGCGACCGGCTCTCGTACGATGCGGGCGAGACAATTACGACGCTGATCCACAAGTTCCAGACCACTGATGACGAAGAGGACTTTCCGGTGCTCTCCCGTAACGAGAACGTCTACGTGATGGCCGACGAGGCCCACCGGACGCAGGACAAGGAACTTGCGAACAACATGCGAACGGCGCTTCCGAACGCGTTCTATGTCGGGTTCACCGGCACGCCTATCGAGAAAGACGAGATCAACACTCGCCGGACGTTCGGGAACTACATCGACACGTACACGATCGACCAGTCGCTGGATGACGGCGCGACAGTCGAGATCCTGTATCAGGGCCGTCTCGCGGACATCCACCTCGAGGGGGAGACGTTGGATCGCCTGTTCGATCGCATCTTCTCGGACAAGACTGACGAGGAGAAGGCGGAAATCCAAAAACGGTACGCTCGTACGCAAGACCTCGCTGAGGCCCAGCCCCGAATTGACCGCGTCGCGCTGGACATCATCGAACACTTCGAGAACGAGTTGCCTCCGCCGTTCAAAGGCATGGTCATCACCACCAGCAAGGAGGCGGCGATCCGATACAAGGAGACCCTTGACAGTCTGAATGGGCCGGAGTCACGGGTCATCGTCTCTGAGGGGCACAATGACCCCGAGCCCATCAAAAAATGGACTCCCACCGATTCACAGAAGAGCCAGTACAAGGAGTCGTTCGTCGATCCGAACGGCGAAGTCGAGTTGCTCATCGTCTGTGATATGCTCCTGACGGGTTTCGACGCCCCGGTGGCCCAGGTGATGTATCTCGACAAGCCGCTGCGGGAGCACAGCCTGTTGCAGGCAATCGCCCGTGTGAACCGGCCGTTCGAGGAGAAGACCCACGGGCTCATCATCGACTACTACGGTGTCTCGGACGAGTTGAAGGAGGCGCTTGCGATGTTCAGTTCGAAGGACGTCGAGCGGGCGATGGTGCCGGTTGCGGACAAGCAGCCTGACCTTGAGGCGGCACACAGCAAAGCGGTCTCGTTCTTCGAAGACCTCGATGATGTTGAGGCTTGTGTCCAATCGCTCGAGCCTGATGACCGACGAATCGAGTTCAAGAACGCGTTCAAGCGCTTCTCGCAACTGATGGATATCATCTTGCCGGATCCGATGGCGAACCCGTACCGCGACGACTTGGACCAGCTCAGCACGATCTATGGCAAGGCCAAGGAACGCTATCGTGACGAGAGTATGAATCTCGAGGGGGCGGGAGCGAAGGTGCGGAAGCTCATCCAGGATCACATTACTTCGCAGGGTATCGAGATTCTGAACGAGGAGCCCGTTTCCATCATGGACGAGGTTGAGTTCGATGCTAAACTTCAAGACCTAGAGAGCGACGAAGCTCGGGCAAGTGAGATGCAGAATGCTATCAAGCACGAAATCAACGTCCGGTTCGACGAAGACCCTGTTCAGTATGGGTCGCTCAGAGAGCGGCTTGAAGAACTCATCGAGGAGTATCGTGAAGGACGCCGAAGCGAACGTGAAACGATCGAACAACTTCGATCACTAATGGACGAGATACGTTCACGCGACAAAGCGGCTCGGAGTAAAGGACTCCGTGACGAAACCGACCTCTCGTTCTATCACGCCGTTGAGGACGTGCTGGGAGACCACGACGTTGGAGATGAAGACTTCATTGAGCTCACTGCAGATTTGGTTGAGACCGTTGAGGGGTTCGTGACGAAGGTTGAATGGAAAGAGCGGTCGCACCTCCAGAACCGAATGCGGAAGGAGGTGACTGGAGACCTGTACCGGTCTGAAATAGGCCTCTCGGGTGATGAACGCAAAGAGCTGACGAACCGCGTCATCGAATTGGCGCGTGCTCACTACCAATGAGTGAACGATTTAAACGGCACCATCATATCGGGCAAACGGTCGTTCCGTACACGATTGATTGGTCGGAGAACAGGGAGACGATGGAGCTCTCGATCGACGAATCTCTCGAGGTGACGGTTACAGCGCCGATGACCGCAACAACTGCTGATGTGGAGGAGGTACTCGAATCTCGGCAAGAGTGGCTGCTCGAGAAGCTGTATGGGCTGAAAGAGCAGGAGGGACCGCCGTATCCGAAAGAGTACATGAGCGGCGAGAAACTTCAGTATCGTGGTCGGCAGTATCCGCTCGAGGTTGTCGAGGCGGACGTCTCCCAACCGGAGCTATCTTTCGACGAACAGAAATTCACCCTTCAAACCCATCGTTTTGAAAAAGGTGGTGACGAGGTGAGCATTCGGAGAAAACGCCAGGCAGTTGTCGACTGGTTTATCGAGCAGGCCGACCAGGAACTCCCCGAACGGGCGACTCGATTCGAGTCAAGGTTGGGGCTTGAAGACGTACCCGTGGACGTTGGTGAGATTGACGGGCGATGGGGAGAGTATGAAGACGGTACTGTCCGCCTCAATTGGCGATTGGTCCGTGCCCCCGTCCGGATACAAGACTACGTTCTCGTTCATGAGTTGGCTCACTCCGTTCACGATGATCATTCCGACTCGTTCTGGAATACAGTTGGAGCACTCATCCCGGACTACGAGGAACGCCGAAGGTGGCTCCGTGTGAACGGAAACACTCTGAGTGTCTGAATTGTCACACCCTAAATTTCAAACATAAACCGACAACGATCCGTTTTCAGCACGAGGGTGGGTTTTAATTCCACCTTTCATTTGTCAGGGTGCGGGGCCGTAGCGGAAAGAAAAATCAGAACGTGATTATCCTTCGAAGGCATCTGAGAGTCGCTCTCGCATGAATTCCCGCCGGTACTTCCGCCGTTCGGCTTCCGAGAGATAGTTGTTCAACACGACGGATGGGTCCGAACTACCCTGTTCGCCTGCGATTACGTCGAGACTCTCGAGCAGTTGTTTCTGGGCTTTGAGATACGTCGTGTACCAGAATCGACGCCCCATTTTCGAGGTCGGCAGTTCGCCACCCACCTGGACGTCGGCCCGATCGGCGAGATTCTGGAACCGGCTCTGGACAGTCCCGCCGATGATGTGCCCGGATTGTGAGGCTCTCGAGGGGAACACATAGCCGTTCCAGTCCCGATCACGGCCACCCAGCCAGTCGATTCGATCAACCAGTTCGTCGACGCCATATAGCAGTGCCACCGTCCCAGGGCCGTTCTTTCGGTTTTCGAACGCAATATGCGGGTCGTCGGTCTCGAGAACGAGTTGTGAGTGATGCAGCGAGGCCACCTCGTTTCGTCTGAGACCCCAGGCACATAGCCCCAGGACGAGGATTTTCTCCGCAGGGTCGTCGGCTACCTCGTACAGACGGCGAACCTGTCGCGTGGTGAGTGGCTGGTTGTTTGGATCGCCGCGTTGCCAGTTGTACTCGGCTTTGATTCCCGAGACAGGATTGAACGCGCCTTTCGCCCGACGCTCGAGGTGGTCGTAAAACTGGTTCACGTCGCCGTAGTACTTCAACTTCGACGCGTCACTCTCGAGGTCGCGGTGGAATTCGTCGAAGACAGCGAGCAGACGCTGAATTTCTTCCTGTCGGTTCGCCCCATCACCGACGCGTTCTACCAGGTCGGCTTGTCCATGGATGTCTGCGTACACGCGCGCGAACTGAGCGAGTCGCGCTCGTTTGGTATCGACAGTCGACTTGGCGAGGCCTCGACGTCGATCAATCGTTCGAACGTACGACTCGAGTTCTTCAATGGTGGTTTCGTCGCCTATACCCCAGGTGTAAGCGTCCGAAGATGGGTCTGCATACCCGACTGTGGCGAGAAACTGCGAGAGCGTCATATTGTGGTGCTCTCGAAGGGCGTACGAAATTCCAGAGTAGCCAGCTTCGGTGATCTCCTCGTAGGTCGGCTTGCGCTCTGGGTCGAATCCCTCGCGCTCGAGTTCGAGTTCAATGTGGGCGTTCCAGTACTCTTGGAGTTCCTCGAGAGACATTCGCGACCAATTGATCTGGTCGGGCTGACTCACCGCTCTAACACCTCGAGTAACCCGAAATCTGGGGTTCTGGTGTATTCTAAATCTCGCATTTTCACGTATTGCAACATTCGTGACAGTCACATAAAAATACTGCTAACCAAGTTGTCGGGCCTGGGACAACCGGGATAAGTACTATAGTGGGCATGGGTGTGTAGAACCGTGGTAAACCAAATAACGCTATATGGAATTTAAGTGCTGATTTCAACGAAGTAGTTCTGTATCGCTTAGGCCGTCACGATTCTATATCGTCAGATCCGGCGTGCTAACCGACGAACTTTTGTGTTAGAAAACAAGTAGGAGAGGAAATTCTCGGCATCCAACTGGCCGCGGAGTTCTTCGATCTCGTCTTCGAGGCGCTCCACTCGCTTATCGAGTTCCTCGATCCGGCCGATCTCCGAGAGGGTGATTTCGAAGATCTTGCCAGGCATGTGAACACGGTGACGCGGGACTTACTAGAGTGCGATTTCACGCCCAAACCGAAAGTAAGCAGCGTACATTACTTTCACTCCGCTCTGAAAATCATTAAGAACCTTCCCAGTCCTTTGGTAGGATAAGAAAGATGAATCTGTTTGATCTTATTCCGCTTGCTTCAACGCGGGGATCTATATGACCATCCCAGAAGGCACGCTAGAAGGGTGGACTACCCAAGGAGCTGTTACGAATTCTAAGCGCACCTATCAATCAGTACAAAATGCTGTTAATAATGAACGGTACGGATTAGGCGATTTTGAGCATAATTACCGAATTCACTTGCAAGGATCATATGCCAACCACACTAACCTGTGGGGAAGTAATGATGTTGATGTAGTAGTTAAACTCACAAAGCCGTTCGAAGAAGACCTCAGTGGTTTATCACTTGGAGAAAAACAAAGATTTTGGGACCAATATTCTGAATCTGATTATACCTTCCAGGAGTTCTACCAAACTGTTCTTGCAGCCTTGAAAAACTATTTTGGCATTGGGAATGTTGATCCGGGATCTAAGGCTATTAAGGTTAAATCAAACGATGAAACTAACATTCCAGTTGATGCAGATGTAGTGGCTTGTGTAGAATATCGAAATTATAACGCATTCCCCGAAAACGGTGAGGAGAATTGGACTGAGGGAATGTATTTTAAAACTCAACAACTAATTTCCAAAACAATAATCAATTATTCAGAAGAACACCGCAGAAACGGTAGCCAGAAAAATGGGAATACTAATATGAATTATAAGCCTACAATTCGAATGTTTAAAAAAGCAAGAGACCACGCGATTTCTCGAGATTATATTGGTTCCAATGCCGTATCATCGTATTATATCGAAGGTTTGCTGTTCAATATTGCAAATTCAAAATTTAAAATGACGAGTTTGCAAGATAGGTATCTCTCTGTGGTGGAATACTTAGAGGCTAGTGATGTTACTGAATTTGAAGAACAGTCTAAACAATATGATCTCTGTGTAGATCACGAGTCAGAAAGATGGAATGTGAGTGATGCAGAAGACACTATTTGGGCTTTTCGGGAGTTGTGGGAGGAGTGGTGATGCATTCTTACTCTATTGATGGGTCTCGACCGAAGATTTCAGGGTTTATAATGCTGGCTGCTATCGTGATAGCTAATCTTGTGAATTATTTGCTTTCGATAATAGATGGAAGAGTCCCTTTCACAGTTGAAAGTGTATCCGCATCCGTCTTTCTTTCATTTTCGATCCTTCTATGGGTGTTTAATAATTACTTATGGAAATGGCCGATCACACGAAGATTTTCAGGAGTTCCAAATATTGAAGGACAGTGGGTAGGCCCTTTAGATTCTTCGTATAATAGTTCGAACGGAAATGGCCCGATGCGCCCAACTTTTACCATACATCAAAAATGGTCTGAAATCGAGGTGGACGGAGACTTTTCAAAGTCAATTTCCGAAAGTACGAGTGCAAGTTTCGTCACAGATAAAGGGAGACCACAGCTCATATTCACTTACAGAAACTACCCCCGAGATAGTTCATCTAATCGCCGTTCCCATGAAGGAACTAATACTCTGAGATACATGACTGACAGTAGTGGGAACGAATTGCTCCAAGGGGAGTACTATACTGATCAAGAAAGAAACAATCATGGAACTATGGAATTGCGTAGGGCAGAAGAAGTTGACGATTGTTTTAAGGATGAATGACATAAGAGCCATCATGTTTTGTGGGTAACCCTTAGACAACCCATCTTAGTTACCTATGAGAGGTAACTCTATAGGAGATTAGTCACTTGCCGGAAGCCGTTTTTAACCCTTCAAGATACCTTTTCCCGGTATGACTGAGGATGAGCCACCGGAAGCCTCGAGCGTCCGTCTCACAGACCTCGTATCCGGCCGGTCGGATATCCCCGACCTTCGCCAACGGTTCGAGTTGATGGCTCGAGCGGCTCGAGAGACGGGCGAAGACCTCACCGTCGAAGACCTGTTGGCCCAATCACGACGCAACCTATGTCGCCCCATCTGACCTCGAGAAAGCAGACTGGGTGGTCGATATCTACGAGCAAGAGGGCCAGCCCGAAATCCACCGACGAGGATTTCACTACCAGATCGTCGGGAAAGGGTATGAAAGCCACAAGGAGCTGTTTCGAGAGTGGGCAGGCCAACACCCAGTCGAGATATGAGCGCTCGAATCTCGGTATCCAGCAGCGTACAAGACGGTACTCGAGGAATCAGTGAAACCGGATTTCGACGCCGAACTGGGTTCAAAATTCGATAATCAGATTGTTAAGAACGGGATCTGGTAGGAGAACTCTATGCCTTCAGTTCCGTTTGCCGGCGAACCTTTGCGCGTAACTTCGTCCGTGAAATCCCTCCAGAATCCGCTTTACTGTGGTCCTCGGGGCAGAGAACAATCAAATTCGAGGGCTCGTTTGGACCACCTTCACTTCTGGGTTTAATATGGTGAACCTCCGGGTGATCTGTTCGCTTTCCACACCATTCACATTGTTGGTTAGCACGCTCGAAGTACAGTTCATCCCTCATTTTCTGTGGGGTAGGCGGTGTGTGTTCGACAGTATCCTTGTTTGTATCCCCAGTATCGGATTCTGTATCAGATTCATTACCAGATTCTAATGTGATAAGAAAGGACCAGGCCTCCTTAGGGCCCTCCTTGTTGTAAATCGCAATTGCCCACGCTATGATCGCGAGCCCTGTAAGAATCAGTACAGCCCCAATGTAGAACCCTACTGTTCCGAATTCAAACAAGCCGGAGAACAGAATGGAGCCGCCAGCGAGTAGCATTACTAACGCAATTCCACCGGGTGGAAGATCCTCCAGCCCATTGGATTGTTCTGTACCTGTTGAACCTGCCGGAAAGCCGGCTCCATTACCCGAATCGGATCGGCCCAGACCTGGGAGGATAGATGCTGAATTGTTTTCCACAATATCTTCGAACACCTCTCGAGCTTCGGCTGCCGAATCAGCCCCGTACTCCGTTACACCGACATGGAAACTGTCGTCGAACATCTGGGGTTTGTACTCTGGAGTGGTGATTATGGCCTCCGTTCGTTTTTGGTAAGTAACCATATAGAGGCCGTCATTCTCTTTCTCGAGCCGCCAATCCCCTTCTCGTCGAACAACGCCCATAACCTCAGTAATGTTGTCGGTTCGATATATAACTTCGGCTGAAGTCGATGTCGATAGGGTTGGTGGCCCCAACGGCTAGCCCATCAAGTTCCCTACGTACGGACATGGACGACGGCGACCGACTTGATGACCAACCACTCTCTGCGGTGATCGACGAACCGGCTGATATACCGACCCTTCGCGAGCGAATCAAAACGATGGCTCAAGAAGCCCGCGACCGTGGCGAAGAAGCCACCGTTGAGGACTTTCTCGCTCAATCGCGTAAGAACGATGCTGCCTATATCTCACCTGCCGATCTCGAGAAGGCCGAGTGGGTAGCCGATATCTACGAGCAAGAGGGCGAGCCCGAAACGCACGCTCGAGACTTTCATTACCGAATCCTGGGGAAAGGCTACGAAATGCGGGATGGGAGTGAGTACGCCCACTCGAATCGCTGTTGGATTGAACTGAAAGAGGCGTTCAAATGGGCGCGTATCCTGGGGCTGATCGACTCGAGTCGCATCGAAGACTCGACGAACACAGATGTTACACCTACGGCCTTCGAGAGCGTCGATCGGCCACTGCCGAATACAGGCGAGACGGATCTACACGATATTGCCAGCGATATCGACGTTGATGACGGCTATCGCCATGCACGGTTGCCCTCGAGAATTGAGCCTGCTGAGATCCTATTCGAGGATACGGGGACGTTCATCGAGACGGCAGCGAAGATGGTTGCCGATCAGGCCTTCCATCGGATGTATTTCGACGCGAATGCCGAACAGCGATACTATATCGAGATTTGGTCCGAAAAATCGGGCGTGATTCCCGAAGCGCTTGCGGGGGAGTACGGTGCGACCATCCGTGAAGCGGGGAAGGGAGAGTTCTCACTAACGATGTGTGAGAAAGCCATCGACATTGCGGCGACACGAAACCAGGACCTTGCCGTCGTGATCGTCTCGGACTGGGATTCCAAAGGCGCAGATATGCCGCTTTCGGCGGGGCGCAAGCTCGAGGTACTCGGTGCGCTGAACGACGTCGACGTCGAGTTGGTGAAAGGCGCGGTGACCAAAGCGCAGGTCAAAGAATACGGGATTCCAGGCGACCCGGCGAAGGTGCCCGATGGCCTCGAGCGCGGCGTGGCCGCTGCGAAAGGGTATGAAACGCAGAAACAACTGTTCCGAGAGTATGCTGGGCAGTATCCCGTCGAGATTCAGGGGTTTTCGACGCGCTACCCCGAAGCGTTCGAGAAGGAACTCGAGGAGAGACTCGAGGCCTTCTACGACGCCGAGCTCGGCGAGCGAATCAAAGAGCGCATGAGTGACGCTCGAGACGACGCTCGCGAGGCCCTCCAGAGAGCCTTCTACGCACGCGAAGACGAGATTGAAACCGCACTCGAGGAACTTCGGCAGGCCGTTGATCGATACCAGGATCGGCTCGAGGGCGATATCGAAGCCGCCCAGCAGGGATTGAGTATGCTCGAGGACAGAGAGTACGCAGTTCGCGAGGACGAACGAATTACGAAGTATCGCTCACAGCTCACCGAGACGATCAGCGGGGTTGACCATAGGGAGGTACTGGCCGCCGTCGACGTGCCCTTACCCAAACCCGACTCACCAGGCGTCGACGAGCCGCTGTTGGATACCAGGCGAACGTTCCTCGAGCAACTCGAGGCCTACCGACAGTACAATATGCGCTATGATGAGTGAGAGGAGTTATCAACCGTGCTTGTATTTTCAAAACTGAGATATTGGACACCTATTTCAATGGTTGGAAGATTTTGGACGTCAAATGCCGTGTACTCATCTTAAAATATTGGTTTTTATTCATTTCCAGAAGACATATCAATCCACGTTTCAGAGATAATGTGAATACAAATGGTTCCAGACAACTACGATAAACGAGCGATCTCAATCGGCGGCTATGGAAGTTTAGTTCCATTTCACGGTATTCACTCCTATGATCCTGCACAACCTGGCAAATCCGTAACTGTCAATCTACCCGTGGCTGATGGCTGGGCGTCACCCAATGAAATCTTACAGTTTATCGAGAAAGTTGAGACACACCTCGATGTTAAGACTGACCAAGGGCAGTTATTTTATACTCTGCAGTATTCCGACTACAGTTTCCACGCCAGTGGCATTGAGAATCTTGCAGATGATCTCCGAAATGCCTTCACGCTTGGCGAGGAGTTGAAGGGAACATTAGAGAGTAGGTACAGCCAGGAGCTCCGTATGCACAGGCCCTGTTTCGTAATTCTCGCTCCGATCGAATATGGTCTCTTCTATCTATTCCTACGAGGAGGCAAATCCTACTCTGATCAGGATGAGTCAGAGTGGGAGATTGTTTATGATTGGGAGTCTGGAGTCTTGATGGATAGCCCGGTGTTAACTTGGCCGAATCTTGAGAAGATGGTTCAGGATAACAAGGGTCGACCAGTCCCGCAGCGAGAAACCGAAGTTGCGAGTATTACTGTCAGGGGGGATCAGCAGGACCTGCAAGAAGTATATCCACTGGATCAAGAAGAAACCGGTGATGCGGATATCATCGCAGCCAAAAACCCCTTCACATTCAGTGACATTGAATCGCAAGATGAAGAAGTCCGAGATGCTATCGATAGGACCCAACATCTGACCTACCGTGTCAGAGGTGGTACAGTTGGATTCGATAAAGAGGATTCTTACACAATTAAATCGATGTCGGTGCTAAAACCGGATAATCTCTCTTTGTGGGGACACCAATTGGCAATATGCAGTCCGATGTGTAACGCGCATTCCTCTGACTGATATAGTTCGGGTCGAACCCATAGTTTTCCACTGAAAATTGGCACTGGGAACGTGGTGGAACGAGAATATTTGGAAGGCATAATCTCTCCCCTATCACCACATAGATCAAACAATGGGTTAGTCCTGTTCAACGCTCCGAGAGGGTTTGGAACTGAAAACAGTATTTATATCGATTGGCGGTCGAATAGCCTGGTCACTGTATCGTCAGGTGGTTTTGTGGGCGTGTTTCTGGCGTGTGTGACCCGCGACAACAGAGAGTTCACCACGGTGAACGGCGATGTGATCTGATTTTAATTCGCGCGTCTACACTAGTGTGTACGACCTACCCGAACACGGTATCCCGTGCGTGATTCGTGTGGGTTATAAAAGTACTATCGGGCGTCGGGGTGTGAGTTGAATCATCGCGTGCATCGGAACTCGATTCACGATCAGAAGAAGCGGTCCAAATCTTCCCAATCGATTTTGAGCGCTCGCCGACCGATTCCCGTGAGTTTGTACACGCCATCGTCGGATTTGGTTAGACACCGCTCGAGTTGCCCGCCGGATTTGATGTAATGAGTGACCGTTCCATAGGGGACACCGGAGGCTTCGGCGATCTGGCGACCGCCTGTAATCTCGTCACGGTCATCTCCGTTCACGGCCTCGAGAATCGTGAGTAGTTTCTCCCGCATATCGCGTTTACTCTCACCCAGCCAGCCCTCGAGACACTTCGGAACGCTCTCTTGATTCAGGATTTGGCGCTTGCGCTGTTCTCTGGCTTCCTCTTCGGACGCAAAGGTTAGCGTACGTTCGGTTCGACGGTCGGCTTTCCGGAGCGCTAGGGGACTCGGTATCTCGCCATCTCGTCGAGCTTCAAGCGTGGTATCGAGGAGTTGCCTGTCGATCGTCTCGCCCGCTTCGATTGCTTCGAAAGCAAACGTAGCGGGGACGTGTTTGCGGATATCCGCGAGCGTGAGGTGCCACTCACCTAACTCCGGTATATCGTCGTTCGAGATATCGATGGCGTTGACTGCACCCGTCTGTGTGTTCACCCAGTAGTCGCTGTCTCGGTGCCGGGTTTTCCAGCCGTCACGGAAGCCCTGTCGGACTCGAGCGCCCCAGGCCTTGCCATACCGATCCCGCCAGTGTTCGTCACCTAGCCCCAGACCACAGCGAGCGCCACGCCACTGGATTGGGTAATGAGCCTCGCCGTCGTTCAACAGCATTCCCCAGCCGGGGTCGAACCCTGTGAGTTGCTCTTGCTGTCTGGGCGTGAAGTCATAGGACCTATCCAGCGTCATAATCTCTTCTTCGCCCAACTGGAGGAGAATCTTCACGGGCATATTCGTCCGGACGGCCTTGTACACGTCATTGAGTTTCTGCGTACTGCCGAGCATGAGGATTCGGCGAGAGCCGCCTCGAGTGGCGATTTCGTAGATCGTATTCCGCAGCGCTTTCACCTCTTTGTTGTACTGGGCGTTCGCCATCACCGAAGGGCAGATATCCTTCAACTCTCGAATCTCGAGCAGTGCCCGTGGGAGTCTCGAGTTTTCGTCTCGAGCGCGGAAGATCAGACGCAACCAGAGATTGAGGATGATGTACTTGAGCGCCTCATTCCGTGGCTCGAGGAAGTTACAGTTCAACACGGCCACCCGGTCTTGAGCGGCGAGTTCGGCTTTGATATTGAGGTTGGTCTCCTCGCCGGAATCTGCAATCAGGCCCTCGCCAGCCAACATCATGATGGATTGAGCGCACTCCTCGAGAACGTCATCAGCATCCATCGTCGTGTTGAACTCTCGGACGGAATAGTCCTCTTCGACCTGTGAGGCGTCAGCCACGACATCGTGGCCGCCTTCGCTCTCGAATTCGTCGTCGATCAACTCGGTGACCGTAATCGTCGCTTCAATCTCTTCGGCGTACTCGTTCAACAGCGCGACGAGTTTTTCGACACCGCCGTTTTGGAGTTTGGCTTCCTCGAGTGCCTGCCCGATCCGACGCATCGTATTCGAGTCGTCGGTCGTGATTCCCGCGAGTCGGAGGATCAACCGGGGAGTGAGCGTGTCGATACCGATTGTAAAGGGCTTGAAGTTTGATGGAAGCACGTCGGGGACGCCACTCGTGTCGGGGACGTACACCCGCGTATCGTAGGCTTTGGGGGACTGATTGAGTTGCTCGAGGTTCTCGAGAATAGCCTTTTCGTCGTTCGGGATACCGATCATCGGCGTTTCGTTGCGCCCGTCATCCAGGCAGGAAAACCACTTGTAGCCGTGTTGGTCTTTGAGGTTGCCTGCGATATTGACGATCGTCGAGTCCTTGCCCTTTCTTGGGAGGGCAATCACTAGGACGTGTTCGCAGTCTTCGTGATTGATTCGCACTTCGTCTTTGGTTTCGTCGCGGGTCTGTGTTTTCGAGAGTCTCCGACGCCCTACGGGGTTGATAGCCTTCGATGGGGTTGAAGCCGCCCCTGGAATGTCGAGTGATTCCATTTTGACGGGGATGTACCGCGAAGAGTCACCGTAGGCGTAGGTGTACTCGAGGGCAACGGCGACTCTGTAGGCGACTTTGAACTCTTCGCCAGCGGGTGGGTGCTTGCCCTGCGCTCGAGCGCGAATATGGCGTTCGAACCACGCCTTCGTGGCGGCATCGAGGCGGTCGTCTGCGGGCCTGAGTAAGTCCTGTACGCGTTCATCATTGACGAGATACCAGTGAATCGTCTCGAGAAGGTCGCCCGGATCGTGCGGGCTCTCGCCCACCAGGGCTTTGTCGGCTTCGGCCAGCAGTTCGCGAACGCGAGATTCGATTTCACGATTGTCTTCCTCGAGACGTTCGAGGGCGCGTTTTGACTGCTGGCGGTCGATTATCTTCTCGAGTTTATCGTCGTCACTGGGCTGTACGCTAGGTGCGGTTTCGTGGGTAGTGTTGGAACTCATGGTTGTGGTGGATTGTATTTAGTTACTATCTGTACAGTCTCGAAGACAGTCTGTCAAAATTAATCTTTACTGTGAATTTCAGTACCTTTTTGCGTGATAGTCCAATTACTGAGAATATATTGGGGGACATGACGGGGGACTCAAACATTATTCGGGCGCAGGACGGACAACGGGCACTGATTGAGAATTTTCCAAATGGAGTCCTCGTACTCTTTGACGATGACCTCAAATACCAGATTGTAGGGCCTCGAACCCTGCCGTTCAGTAAAAAGGAATCAATCGAGATGGTCGGCCACCGAATTGATGAGCTGTTTCCGTCATCGATCATCGATCAACTCGAGTCAGAGTTACAAGCCACAATCGAAGGTGAGCAACGGTCATTTGATATTGAATATACCGACCGAGTTCATCACATCGAGACCCAGCCAGTCGATATTAAGGGCCAGTCCTATGGAGTGTTGGTCACGCAGGGAGTCACTGAGGAACGAAAGCGTGCAAAGGAGTTAGAAAGACAAAACGAGCGCCTCGACCAGTTTGCAAGCATGATTTCTCACGATCTTCGGAATCCGCTTTCACTCGCGGTTGCTGATATCGAAATGTTTCGTGAAACCGGTGATGAGGGTTACTTAGATGGAGCTTTGGAAGCGCTTGACCGAATCGATGAACTAACCACAGACTTGTTGACTCTAGCACGAACGGACGCCACTTCGGATGAGTACGACACAGTGGCAATTCGTACTGTAGCGAATCGAGCGTGGGAAATGGTCGATTCACGACAGGCAACGCTCGAGATAGAAGACCAATCCCTCTATTGTGACCGCGGTCAGTTGCAGGCGCTCTTCGAGAACCTGTTTCGAAACGCCGTTGGTCACGGGGGGAATAGTGTCGCTGTGAGAATCGGACCACTTGAAGAAGAGAGCGGATTTTTCGTTGAGGATACCGGTTCTGGCATCTCACCAGAAGATAGAGAAGAGGTATTCAAACACGGTTATACGACGGGTTATAGTGGGAGCGGTGTTGGATTGACTATTGTTAGCCGTATCGCCCAATCACACAACTGGGAGGTTTCGTTGACCGATAGTGAGGAAGGCGGGGCTCGATTTGAGTTTCGGGAACTCAACACCGTAGATTGAGATCCAACGATCAAATCCCGTCGAAACGCTCGGTCTGCATTTCGACGTCCGGTAATTCGAAGTCGGGTTGGTAATCGGGTTGATACAACGTTGAGAACTGCGCTCGAGTCTCGATTACCGCCGGGCGGGCATCATCCGTCCGGAGTTTGACGGCAGTCATCTCCTGGGTGCCTCGAGTCGGCGTGTCGATCTCGACGGGCACCTCGATGAACAACTCAGGGACGTTGCGCTCGTAGCGATCAGCCACCAGCCGTGGGTCATAGCCGATGCCACCGATACGCTGGCGGTCGCGTTCGATCACGCGATCGAGGAGCTGTGATTTCGGGAGGTGTTGATCGGCATCGGCCACCTCTTTGGCGAGCATATTCGTGATTTCGGGCCGCTCGACGGCATCGACGTAGCCCTCGATATTCGGGACAAACTGTTTCAGATTCCGTGCGAACTTTTGCTGGATAGTCGGTGGGACAGCTTCACCGGGTTCGATGTGGGCGTGAGCGATTTCGGCGAGCGTCCAGGCCAACCTAATACCGTCGTAGTCGGCGTACACCGAACCGCCACACCAGCCGTAAAAGGCGGTTGTATCCGACGTATCGACGCGCTTTACGAGAACGGCAATCTCATCGAACGCTTCGGTTTCGTCGGGTTCGCGAAGGCCATGCACGCGGGTTCGTCGGCGACGATGGCTACCCAGATACCAGAGCGCGCCGACGACGACCGACGCTGAGGCGAGCAAGAGGTAAACCCACGGCGAGACCCAGATTTGGGCGACCAACAGCCCGATCACGAACGTGACCGCAGCGGGGAAACCGAAGTTCCACAGCAGGTCTCGAGACTCGAGCGTCGATATCAACTCGAGTTGTGTCATTCGAAGGTGGTCGGTTGTACTCAGGTTTGCGCGGGGGTGAACGACTATATCATCGATATCGGCGGCATCCGCGCTATCCTGTGCGGCGTCGACGGTATCCTCATCGATCGTATGCACGTCGGCCACATCGATATGTGCCGGTGCAATCCCGAAAATATCGAGTAACTGCGAAGCCGTCTCGCGAACGCTTTCGGCAGGAGTGACGACGACCGTCTCGGTGCCATCGGTGGTCTCGGCTTCGGCAGCCAGCCGTTTGACCGTCCGTTCGGAAAACCCGGTTTTGGCGGCGGCTCTCGAGGCTTTTCGACGACGACCCATCCATTTGATTCCGGCGACCACGAGCAACAACAACAGCGCATAGGTCCACAGACTCGTGGCAACGCCGAACAGTCGGCCCATGAACCACGAGGAGTCTCCGGAGTGTTCGAGGCCGCGTGACATCCAGAGATAGATACCACCGAAGAGGAACGCAAGCGCACCGAACAGTGCGGCAGAGCCGATACGTGTCCCTACGGTGTCCTCGGGGCCGAGTATCCAGAGCAACAGGCCGTTTTTCACTCGTGTTGGGAGAGTTTTCAGCCACCCCCAGAGCCTGGAGACTCGAGAGCCGGCGTTACGTACCCGTGAGGCAATTCCGTTCGCGAGTGAGGATAGGTTCGACCGGACACTCGAGAGGCCGCCTCGAGCGCGTCCTGTCCACGAGCGCCCGTCTGCGTATGTACTCGAGGTTTCGTCTCTGTTGTTCGTCCCTGTGTCCTCGAGTGTCCCCTCTGTAGGTGTGTCTCGAGAGTCGATTTCTGTGACGGTAGCAGGGAGCGGTCGCTCACTTTCGTTCGTGTCGTCTTTGTCTGGCATTTCAGAATCCTCGCTCGAGTTCGTCGATCTCATCGAGTAGCTGTTCGACGTCGTTTCTGACTCCGGAGTAGCGGTGACCCATCGAGTAGGTGGCTTCCATGCGGATCAGGGCGGCTTTGAGACAGGAGAGTGCCTCACGCGGGCCGCTCAGACGGTTGGTCGTGTACACTTCGGCCAGCCACGAATTGTGGATGGTTTCAGCCTCGAGTTCGGCGATTGCTGATTCCGGTTGCCCGCCATCCGGTTGCGCGTCACTAGAGATTTCGAGGTCTCGCGGACCACGGAGTGCGAGTTCGGCGAGTTGGAGCGTGCTGTGGATATCGAAGCTATCGTTCCAGTACACCGCCTGTTGGTCGTTGATCTGTGGGAGTTCGCCGATGAATTCCTCATTGGCCGTCTGCTTGTCGCGGCGGTATTCTGCCTCAAGTTGCTCTTGCTGTCTCGCTGTTTCACCCGAATCGTTCTCAATCCGGTCGAGAATCCAGCCGTGAGCCTGTTCGCGGCGGTAGGCGGCCACGGCAATCGAGAGCAGTATGAGAATCCACACGAGCGGGTTCTCGGCGGCCATAATCGCCAAGATAAGGAGTTGGGCCGCCCGTTCGACGAGGAACGAATCAACGAGCGTAGCGCGTTCGACGCGCCAATCGTAGTAGTCCTCGAGCCCGCTTGGGTCGGTGTCGTAGCCTTCCTCTTCGGCGGAGTCTTGCATATCGTCGATAAGCCCGCCGTAGGCCTCGAGTTCCGCTGCTGCTGCCGAGACTTCGGTACTCGTCGCATAGAGATCGATCGAACTGGTAGAGCTATCGGGGAAGAAAACCTCGAGTTCGAAGAACGTACTCGAGGAACCAGCCGCGCCGGGTTCGTACTCGACGAGGATTGTGGTGTCGCCCTCGAGCAGTGTGGCCTCGGCGTCACTCTGGGCTATCCGAACGTTCTCAGCGGGTTCTGAAAGCGTGAACAGAGCGAACGGGCCAGTGGTGTTGAACGCTTCGTCTGAATCCTCAGTCGTTGTCTCGAGCCAGTCTTCGTCACCGAGTGAGACAGGCGAGACGCGTACCCGATCAGCGAGGCCGGGTTCGCCGTCCGAGACATTGCTATCCTCGAATTCGTCCGAATCGGTGTCTGTCTCTGTATCGTTACCGGCGTCACTTTCGTTCGTCGCTGTCTCGTTGTTTTCTTGAGCGAAAACAGAGCTGTGAGCGTGATCGATCGATGGGCCAGCACTCGTGTCGGCGGCGGCCAGCGGAACGGCCATCGAACACAGAAATAGAGCCACGAGTGCGAGCGTAAGCGCTCGAGTCCAGGCGGGCTTCATCGTCGCTCACCCCCGTCTGGGTGAGCCTGTTGGGGTTGTTGCCCGTTCCCGCCAGTATCGACGTAGGTTGACCGGGCCTCTTGGTTCATCGTCTCGCCGAAGCCAGAGACGCTCCCCAGGATTTGAGCGATTTCTTTGATCTGGTTGCGAACGTCCTGTTCGGTTTTGTGGTCACCGCTCAGGAGGAGGCGCTCGATTTTCGAGAATTCGCGTTCGACGGTGGCGAGCGTGGCCTCGAGCCCTCGCATTTTAGTGTCCTGACGGCGAATCTTCTGTTTCATGTCGATATATTTCTCATAGGAGAGTTCGACCGGGCTTGAGTAGACGTAATCCGGTCGCGTATCGGGGTTCTCGGTATCGTTTTGTTTGGTCGTGAGGTTAACCCACGTCGTCGAGTCGACCTGGAAGGCGTGATCGGGGATTTGGTGTTCGATCACCTTCCCCGGCGCTCGATGGGTGTTCTCGAGTTCTGGCTCTTCAGCACAGTGCTTGTAGCGTCGGAAAACGCCGAATAGACGGCTTTGGGAGTACTCTTTAACGATTGGGTTACCTTCGTCACTGCCGACGTTGCGAACGTCGATGGGGATAATCTCTTCGCGCGTGTTGCCATCGTCACCCTCGTAGACGTTGATGAGTTGGCCCTCATACCGCTGGCCGATATTCGATATCATGATACCCGCGACGACGCCGATACCGACTTTGAGCGCCGTTAGCAGTTGATCAGAGAACATCACCTCCGCAGGTGAGCCCGTCCGAAGCGTCTGGTAGGCGAAGACAGCGAGGATGATTCCCAGCAGTGCGAGTGAACCGAAAAACACCTTTGCGGTTCTCGAGGTGGCCTTCGCCCGGTCGCGTATCGGGACTCTCGTTGACCCCTTCTTGTGGGCTGGGTCACCCGACCGATCGGGATTGCTCGAGTCCTGTTGGACGCGCTCTGTAGCGTCGGTTGTGTCGTCACGCATCGAACGCGAGAGCCACCAAGCAGCGAATACGATAGCGGCGGAAACGAGGATCGCAACGGCGATTAGCGCCCAGTTCATCGGTGGCCTCCGTTCTCATCGTCGTCAGCCCGGAGGTCGACGCGTTTCTGTGCGCCTTTCGACGCCATCGATTGGATTTGCTTGTCGATTTCGCGCTGTAACTCGAGGCCCTCTTGGATGATTTCGGTGTAGCGATTCGACCACTCCGAAAGCCACTCCGGTATCCGGTGGCAGCGATAGTCTTCGGCAAGCGAGCGCATTTCGCGTCGGAACGCCGAATCCGTCTCGGCCTGCGTTACGATACGGCTCACCTCCTGGCGAACCACACGCTGGGTGGCGATTGGACAGCCCCCGCCGTAGTGTGGGCATTTGCTACACGCATCGGGGAATTCGTCGGTCGCATCCTCGAGCCCCTCGCGAGCGAACATAGCGTAGCCGCTGGCTTTCAGGTCCGTGATCTGGGACTCAATATGCTCTTCAACGTCGCCTGCTGGGAGTTCGAACGAGCGTTTCTCCCACTGCCTTACGCGTTCGGTCAGTTCGGGGTCGTTGATGAACTCGGCGTCACCGAGTTTGTCTCGCAGTCGGTCAAGTTGTTTCTCACTCTGTTTCGGCGAGTGTTCTGTGGAATCGGGATTGGTGGTTGTACTCATTGAAATTTGAATCAGGATTGGGATTGTGATTCGGATTGGGTCGCTGCACGGCGAATGTCGTCATCGATTGGCGGCAAGTCGATACTGTCTCGAGGGTCATCCGGCGGCGAAATCACGAGGGCGTCGTCGACGACGCGTATCACACACGGGTCGCCGGGGTCGAACGGGAATTGGGAGTCCGTCGCAACCCGAACGGCCACGTAAAACTGGATGCCGTCGTTCACATCCGAGGCCCTCGAGTGGGCCTGGAGCATTAGGCCTCACCCCCTCCGGCTTGTCGATGTAGTACTACATCTGGCGGTGGCTGTGGATCTGGCGTTTCGCGCGCTCTGGGTCGATGAATCTGGGTTTTGAATGTCTTTGGAAGCATTTTGAAAATCCGGTCGATGAAAAAAGCCGCTCACCGATTGGCAGCTTTTGCTCGCATATCTCGCTCGCTCTGGAATCGGTCGTAGTTGCCTCGAGCGAGGAAGTACGTCACTGCAAGGACAACGACGCCCGTTCGGTGAAACCCGCCGAGGATGAGGAACGCCCCGATCACCATGCCGAAGGTCATCGAAAGCGTGCCGTAGGCGCTGTACAGGATCACCGATGAATCGCCTCGAGACGAGAAGGCCAGATGCCCAATCGCCAGGCCGACGCCGATAGCGAGTAAGACGGTCAGGAGTTGGTTCATCGCCATTAGGGCTCACCCTCACGGTTTCGGCCACTGCCCATATCGCGAGCTTTCTGCCGAACTTTCGCGCTCGAGACACCGCTCTGGCGGGCCGTGTAGACGTCTCGAGCAAACGGGAGTCCGTACCGGCCACCGAGTACGAACAGCGCGATAGCAAGGCCGATGATGAGGCCACCAGGGTTCAGGAACGTAATTCCAACAGCGATTATGGCAATCCCCCAGATAACGTGATCGGCGCTGATCATGGACTCACCTCGAATCCGGTTGTAACATCCGTCAGTGTCGGCAGCGGCATGGTGGTTGGCTCACCGACGACCATGAACGGGAGGTTGATACTCCCCATTAAGGCCCGGAGGTCAGCCTCGAAGGACGTGAGGTCGTAACTCAGGGTGTCCCGAACACGTGGATCAGCCGTGAACTCGAGTTCGGCGGCTTCGTTGAACGTGATCTCGATAGCCGTGACGTCGCCATCGTCGTCAGTCAGTTCGCGGTAGTACACCGGTTCGTCAGAGCCACTATCCAGTGGAATATCGTGACTGCCATCGACCGTGTAGGTGGCGTGCCAATCCTCGAGTGGCTCACCCGTCTGTGGGTTTACCAGATCGATTGTGACCGTCTCGCTATCGTTGCCCTCGAGTGTGTACTCTCGTGTCTCGAGGTCCGACCCGAATCCGAGTGAGCTAACGAGTCGATCCTGTAAGCCTTCGGCGGCAGCAGCGCCTTCACCGATCCACGAGAGGCCTTCGACGCGAGCTTTCGACGGTGCGAACAGTGCCTGGCTTTCGGCAGGCATCGTCACCGTGATCCGCGTGTACGTCTCGTCTTGGTCGAAGCTATGGGTTGACTCCCAGTACGCTTTGGGCGTTGGGTAATCCTCAAACCCCTCGAGTTCGCTCCCCGATATCGTGCCAATCGTCGATGGCGTTACCAGCTCCTCAGAGATTTGCAACTCGAATTCGACACAGTAGGAGTTAGGGTTCTCGAGCGTGACGCGGTGGAACGCCTCACCCCCCTCAATGGTCGCGAGCGTGTTGTCTTTGCTCACGTCTGTCGACCCAGTGTGGTTGGCTTCGTCGACGGTCGCCTGGTCGGTACGGAACTCATCGTAGGTGATTGAGCGCTCTGGTTCACACACGGCGTCTGCGTCGGTGTCTGCGAGTGCCGTACTCGAGAGTCCTAAGCCGAACGTGACCAGAGAGGCCACGAGTAACGCAGCGAGCGTGACGGAAAGCACTCGAGCGCGTGTGTTGGTTTTGGTGTCTTTTGTCATCGGAACCACCCAGTGAGTCTCGAGACTCGGTTCTCGAGCCAGAGATACGCGCGTTCGCCCGCTTCGCCCGTTAGCAGGGCGTTCACGGCGGCATCGATCTTCTCGACGGGCATCATAGCTCGGAGCATGAAAAACAGGATGAACGTCGCCAGAATGCCGGCGAAAACGGGGCTGGTTGGGAGCGTGAGCGCCACGAGCAATCCCATGATCACGACGAAGGCGACGATCGACAGCCCACGGAACGTGAGCAGTGTGCCCGACCGAAGCCGGCGACGTAACTCGAGGTTTGGAACCCAGCGCATTAGACCGGCTCACCTCCGTTTGTGTCGGCGAGCGGCCACGCCCGATCGACCACCGGATTGAGGCGGGCTGCACCCACGAGGAACGGGACGATCATCACGAGTGCCAACCACGTCAGTATCCCGAGGCTAGCTAAGACCATCACAAGGGCTAGCGCAACGCTGGCAACCATCTGCTCGTACGGCGTTGCCCGATAGCCGACGACGTTCGGGACCTGTTGTTTCAGCCATTTCCAGGTGTCTCGGATATTTTCACGAAGCCACGGCGGGAGTAGGTCACCCAGTGAGACAGTTTGTAAGACGGCCCAGATGTTTCCGAGGTGCTGTCGGGTGACTGCGAACGGCCATCGAGCGGCGGATTTGAGACGGCTCATTCGAAATCACCGTCATCGATGTACTCGAGGTCATCACCGAGGAGCGTGCTTTCGAAGAACGACCCGAAAAGGCCACCATAGCGCGTTGTCGAGCGGGCGATGTATTCCTCATCGATTGGCTCGTCATCGTAGACGAAGTTCTCGAGGAGGTAGACGGTTTCACCAGCGGTCTCTTCTGCGAGGAAGCCCTTATGGACGTGTTCTTCATCCGGTTCGTGCGTACTCTCTCGAGCGGCTTCGACCGTCACGTATTCTTCGGCGTCGTGATCGTACTCGAGGCCGACATCGAACGTCTCTTCGACGGGTTCGCCATCGCTATTTTCGCCCACGAGCGTGAACTGGTGGTACTCGAGGTCGCCATCGGGTGCGGCGTTGGTCTGGTTGTTCAGATAGGAAACGATCGCGTCGTCGTTGCCGTTCACAAGCATGACCGTCTCGTTAGCCTGATGGCCGACGTCTACGGGTTCGGCGAACGGATTGATCTGACCGGCTTCGTATTGCACGCGGTCATAGAGGCCCGCTGTTGAGCCCCGAAACAGTGTGTACGTCGTGATGACGGTATCCTCGATAGTCTGTTGGACAGCCGCGAAGCCCTCCGGTTCCTCATCCTCTCCCGTCTCGAGAGTCTGTGTTTCCCCATCGGAGAGGTCGTCGAACAGCGAGCCGTCACTCTCGTTGGTCGTCTCCGCAACGGCGGGTGCCGACGCCAAGAGCATGGCGACTGTCAGCACTGAAACCAGGAGTAAGAGAGCGACGGCTACGTGTTTGGGTGTGTTGTATCTCATAGGTGAATTTGGATCAGGGTTTGAGCCGCCCGAAGAGGTCGCCGAGTTTCCAGCGAACACGGCGAAGCCACGTTTGGACTCGGTTTTCGTATCGTTGGTGGGCGGCATCCGAGTGGCCTCGAGAGTCGCCGTACCAGCCGCCTTTGTCTTTGCCCGGCATGGCCGGTCACTGTCGCTCGACGATTTCGAACATTGCTTCGGCGGCGGCTTCGAACGCCTCGAGTCGCTCGACACTCTCGAGTCGTGACTGGCCGTTGACGGTGAGCGTCCACGAACCGAACAGGTCCGGCTTTCGAAGCGTGACCGTATGACCGTAGGCTTCCCACACGCGAGCTTTACGGGTTGAAGCCGTGGGTTTGAACGCTCCCGGTGGCTTGAGTCGAAGTCGAGACTCGAGGTGGATTGCATCCCGAAGCGTCTCGAACGGTTCGCTCATCGAAAAGCGAGTGTACCCGCCCAGCGGTTTGTAGCGCCGAGTCACGGCGTCGTGTCGGGTAAGACCGGACAGCCGGACGCCCGTCTCTTTGAGCGTGGCCTCGAAGCCATCTTGAGGTAGGCGGTCAGTCTGGGATGGGTTGGAACTGGCATTGCTTGAGGTCGTTGCCATAAGTGCCCGCCGTCAGAGTCGAACTGACGCACTACTCACGCTCACGACTGGTGAGTGGTGTCCAAACGGGCAACCGCGAAAACTGGTTTCGTCAGGTCAGGGCAGCGGTCGCCATTTTCTATCGGCCCCGCCTGTCAAACCGTAGATGGTTTGGGTAGCATTCCACGAAATCGTCCTCGAGACCCACTGTGCGGGCAGTGAGTCTTCGGAGAAATCGTTCCGGCCACTGATCAGTTGCCACAGCAAGTCGAGTATCGCCCAAATCATCGCGATAATCCCGATGATCAAAGCGAGGACGTACCCAACTGTGAACTGCCAGAGTAGCGACCACACACGGCCTAGTGCCTGTGTTCGCTGGCTCATCGTAGGTTTAGGCCCCCGGACGGCGACGGGTCACGGCAATGCCACCGGCCATCACGGACAGGACGGGCAGCAGCCCGCCGTTAGCCGAGCGCGCATCCCAGAGCGACTCCCAGAAATCAGTCGACGCGAAGTCCAGGCTCAGGAAGCTCATGTCTTGCAGGTCGAAGTACGTACTCTGGAGGTCCCAGAAGCCAACGTCATCGAGGTCGCCAGGTGCGTGGCTTCCAACGTGGCCCTCGAGGGACTCTTCGCCGTCGTACTCGTCACCGATGACGAGTTCCAGCGAGTTGCTGTGAACCAGCATGTAGGTATCCTCGTCGGCGTCGGTCGCGTCACCGGGCGAGTCGGCGTAGACGCGGTAGACGGTCTCCTCATCGGTATCGAAGAACGTCAGATCCGAGATGAACGACTCCGAATCGGCTTCGGTGTCGAACGCCTCAGCCATGTCATCGTGGTCGAAGAACACGTAGACCGTCGTGTTCGCGCCGTCGATGGCGAGATCGTCTTCGATGTGGTAGGTGTCCGGTGTGTCGTCATCGCTTGAGTACCACGGCGATTCGTACTCGTCAACGTCGATCTCCGGGCCAACGTCGTCATTCTCGAGCGCTTCCTCGTTCACGAAGAGTACGGTTCGCTCGTTGGTCGCCTCGAGCGTTACGGTGATGGTCGTCTCGTCGGTGACCGTGTTGCCTTCGGTGTCAGTGTACGTGTGTGCGACCGTGATGTCGATATCGGTCGTGCCGTTGGCGTCGATCGGCACCGTCTCGAGGTCGTCGTGGCCGATGTTGAACGCGTGAACGTCGTTGCCATCGACGTTATTCTCTTCGACAAGTTCGTAGTCGGCGTAGTTGTCGTCTTTGTCGTAGTGAGTACCGTTTTGGGCTTCGATCGTCACCGACACGGAGTTAGTGTCGACGGTCGTGTCCGTCTCGAACTGAAGTGTTGAGGTTTGCTCACTCGAGGCGTTGAAGTTCTGGACGGTAACGCCTTCGTCGAGGTCGCTTTCGGTAGTGATTACGGGTGATTCTGCGGCTGCAACGGAGCCGGTCATGGCCGCCATCGCGACGACGAGCAGCATGAACACGGCAGTGAGTTTGGTGAAGTGTCTCATTGGATTCGGAGTGTTCCTAAAAGGAACGAGATCGGGAGGTTGGTTAGCGGGCTGTACTCGAGTGTGGGGTTGGATCACTCAGAGGTGGGGGTACACCGCCTGCTGAGTATCTCGGATGTAGTGTTTGGATCATGATTTCAGTAGAGGGCTGGTAGGACACTCGAGTCAACGTCACCGGCCCCGCGTAGGCCGAGGTAGGCCCAGATGCGGGCTGCACGCGCGTCACGAGTGCTTTCGTCCCACCAGGAATCGGCCCGGCCATCTGCAAGCGCCCACGGGTTGTCGATTGCCAGTGGGTTCGAGTTTTTGAAGATGTTCTGCTCCTCCCACGAATCGCGGTTCGCGATGAACGATTCAAAGCGCCCGAAATAAGTTGGGTCCTGGCCCTGCTCATTATGGTCAACCGTATAGTGGTGCCACGGGTCGACGACGTTGAGGTGTAGGTGGCTATCTCGAGTGCCGTAGAACTGTGTCAGTGGTGCGTTCATCGCCGATATCTCGAGTGGGTAGTGATGGTAGCCCGTGGCGATTGCCTTCCGGAACTCACCGGTTTGGCTATCGGTGAAAATCGTAGATGGCTCGTGATCCCAAAGGTGAGAATCTGAGCTCATCCAGCCAGCGGCTTCGTCCCAGAATCCCATATCATCGGCTGCCGACTCTTGGTGAGTGTACCGCGCCCAAAAGCAGTGGGCGTCGGTATCGTGATCCGGTGATCGGGCGGTGAACCCGTACAGGCCGATGAATTTGCGGCGGGCGTCACTCGAGATATTGAGGAACGGTACCCACTCGAGGAGCGTGTCTTCGTCGAACGTACGCTCGATATAGTCACCGTCATTGACCCACTCGTACTCGGTGCCTTCGTTGGCGGTCGCTGACTGGACAGACCCGATAGTACCCAGCGTAAGCGAGGTCGGGAGCGTTCGGAGGAAGCCACGTCGGCTTCGAGAGCCCTGGTGTTGGCTGTCGCTTGCGCTCATTTGGGTGGGTGTGCTGTCGGTCATAGGGATTAGTACCAGGACTCGAGTGTGCCCGCAATCTGGGTGAGCGGGTAATTCGACAGGGCGTCGTACGCGAGCCCGCGCTCTCGAGCTTCGGTCGTCATCGCCTCAGCCTGTGTTTCCTCGCTTTCGACACCCGCGAGCGTCCGGGCAACGTGTGGTAGGCCAGCGCCCACTTCCTCTTCGGCGGCGTTAGGAACCGGCGAAGCGGCGGCCTGGAGTCGATCTATCACGTCCTCGTACTCAAGGCGGCCCTCGTGAGCTACGAGCAGGGCAATGACGCCCGCGACGTGTGGGGCGGCCATGCTCGTACCCGTGTAATCGACGTGATCGACAGTGCCGCGTGTCGAAACGACTTCGGCGACGGTCTTACAGCCCGGAGCGCCAATCGTCGGCATTGCTCCGGCAGTTTCCCCGCCAGAGGTGTCGATCAGGCCGTCGTGTGGCCCCGTATTTGAGTAGTACGCACTCAGAGTGTCTTCCGGTGATTCGACCGTCGTGGCCCCGACGCCGATAGCGTGGTCGCTCGAGGCCGGCGTTGCCAGCCAGCGAGAGAATTGGCGGTCGTTTCCGGCGGCGGCGACCGGAATCGTGCCGGAGTCGACAGCGTACTCGAGTGCGCGTTGGATGGTTGCGCTGTAGGCGAACGATCCAAGGCTCATCACGAGTACGTCTGCGCCCTGATCGGCGGCGTAGGTGATCGAATCTGCGATATCGGCTGTTTCACCAGCGCCCCCATCATCCAGGGATTTCAGTCCGAGCAGTTGGGCGTCGGGTGCATACCCACGGTGGGTTCTCGAGGAGTTGGCCGCAGCGTAAGAGGCCACCGCAGTCCCGTGGCCGTTACCGTCCGTGATAGCCTCAACGCCCGTCTCGCTATCGAGGTGGTTTTTCGAGGTCTCGAGAATCCGGGTTGTGCCATCGTCGGCTTCGAACGTCGGGCCATCATTGATACCAGTATCCGATACGGCGAGCGCGACGTTCGAGGCGTCGGGCCACTCGAGGCCGTATTCATCGAGGTGGCTGGTGAGCGCGCCTGTGTGGCGACGGGAATCCAACATCGTCGTCTCCTCCATATCGCCCTCGAAGGCCACGCCCGTCGTCGATGGAACGCCTTCGGCGGCGAAGTTGAGCCACCGCCGTTGTGCCCACGAGGTATCGTGGATGGACGTGTCGCGGGTAGAATCGAGGTCGATTGGGTCGGCCAGATGGCGTTTGCGATTGAGTTCGATTGTGCCAGAGCGTACCCACGAGGCTTCCGAGAGTACGTCACTCGCGAACAACTGGTCGCGGTTGCGAACGCCGATATCGGCGGGTTTGGCGACGACCATCACGCGGTTCGTCGGTGCGTGCGTGTAGGGCGACTCGAGGCGACGGTGGTCTTTGCGTTCGATCCAGTCCTCGAGACGGTCCATCTTGCCTTCCTCGACGTGGAAGAGCCAACTATAGCGGTCGTTCGAGTGTGAGACAGCATCCGAGGGCGGTGACCAGCCACGGACTCTCGAGCGAAGCGCCGAGGCAGTCGGTGAGAGCGTGGCGACGGTGACCGCGAGCGCCTGCCCGGTTTTGAGGAAGTGGCGTCTCGAAATCGGTCGCTCGTTGCGTCGGCTCATACTATCACCTCTGTAGCTCCGGCGGTGGCTGGTGTCGTTACGGGTTGGGTAGCCGTCTCGAGTGTCGCCGTCGTCTGCGCTTCGAGAGCCGTGGTTTCGACAGTGGCCTCGAGCGTGTACGTGAGGAACATGAGCAAGTCAGTCATCAGCGGCGAGAGGTCGTCCCAATCGAACGACGGCCAGTACTGATCGATGGCGTGACGGAACCGGTCACGTCGATTCGGATCAGCGTTGACGGTTATTGTGATCGTGCCGTCATCGTGTGTATAGGAACTCAAGATGGAGTTGCCGCTCTCGCGTTCTTGTACCTCGCCGTGGCGAGTATCCCCACCGCGATAGATGGCGTCACCGTCGCGCCACGCGATAGCATCTTCACTGTAGCTATCGAAGTGAATTTGGACGGCGACGTGGCTGTCCTCGAGTTGGCGTTCCAGGTCGCCCTCGTAAATCGATATCTCGAGTTCGTGAACGTCGCCGCTCAGGATTCGTTCGGGCATCACGTGGAGTTCGCCCGGTGGGTTCTCTCCCTGCCCGATAATGGCGTCAATCTCGAGCGTGCCGTCATCGGCTTCGGTAATCCGGGCGCTCTCGAGGTCTGCCCCCACGACTGCGTGTGGCCCAACGGCGGTCTTGCCTGCACGGATAACCGCCCGGTCGGTGCCCGGTGCTTCGCCCGCGCGAACGCGTTCAGTCACCTGGAAGGTGTCACCGGAAGCTGATTCGTAGGTCATCCGAACCGTATGGACGCCTTCGCCGTCAGTCCGGAAGGACACGCGATCGTCGTCAGTGATTTCGGCGTCTATCTGTTCGTCGTTGCCGTTGAACGCTTCGACGCTCGTGATCTGCTCGAACTCCGTGCCATCCGAAGGCGTGAGGCCGACCGTGAGGCGTTCGTCCGGCCCGGGAGCGAGCGTCGAGAACTGGACGGCATCCAATTCAGCGACACTCCCCTGGAATGCCGGATTCGGGATTGGACTCGAGCCCGTCGCGATTCGGTTCTCGCCCACCGTCTGGACGCGAACGTCTGCGACGGCCCGGTCAGTGTCGATTTCGTAGCCCTCGACGACGACTTCATCACCGCTGAGAATCCCGGCTGATTGGACCGTGACGTACTCTTCGGGAACGGTTTCGGCGTCACCGTTCTCGTAGACGATGGTCACGATAGCGTCATCGATAGACATTGGGAATACCTGTGAAAACTCGAGGAGGCCGTCGTCGATTTCGCCGTCACCCGGTGCGGCTGTGATCGTTTCCAAGTCGTCGATTTTCTCTTGCAGTTCGATGATTCGGTCTTCCAGGTCGTCGTTCTCATCGAACTCCTCGATCAGCTCGCGAAGTTCGTCATTGTGTTCGGCGTAGCCCTCGAGTTGTTCGTAAAATTCATCCAGTTCTTCGTTCTCCAGGCCCTCAATCAAGTCTTCAAACTGGTTTTCGAAGTCGGTGAGATTCTGATCGAAGAACTCGTTCTCGAGCCACTCTTGCAGTTCCTCGAAGCGGTCAATATCATCAAGCGGCAAACCGTTCGACCGGTAGACCTGTACTTCGATCGGGTCGATTTCTTCCTGTGTAGTGTCGACCGTAGTGGTCCCCATCGGAAGGTAAAAGGAGCCGTTGTAGCCATCCAAACGGTACTCACGAAGGTCTTGTATCGACACGTCATCGAGTGATGGGTCCTCGCCATCGGCGGCGGATTCGATAATCTCGAGAATTTCGCCATCAGCCTTGTACGCCTGGACGTTCACTGTCCGAACCGATGAGTCGACCTCGAGTTCGAAGTGGCCCGTTTCGTTGGTCGTGGTTCGTTCTCTGACGGCAATGCCTTCGTTCACGAGGTGATCGAAGTCGGCGTTTTCGCGCAAGTTGATTTCGTCCGAGAGGATGTCTGCCCGGTCCCCGAGATTCGTCAGTTGATTCTCGAGGTCTGCGGTCCATGAGTCGAAGATTGCGTCGGGTTCGCCCACCGTGAAGGTGTAGCTGGCTGCTGGATTGCCATCGGGGTAGACACGGTAGACGCCTTCGGGAAGCGAGGTTCGGACAGCGTGATGTTCGTTGGTCGACCACGGCGTAGCGCCCGTGGTTTCGTAGATCGATCGGGTGTCCACCGTGCGTGTGTCTTCGATGCCACTGGGTCCGAGTTGTTCGATAACTACGGTGCCATCGGTGGTTGCGCCGGGGAAGCTCTGGTCAACCTGGTTGTCGATGAACGTGCCCCCTTCGTCGGGGTCCCACAGCGAGATGATCACTGGCTGGTCGGCGTCGGTCGTGATCCGTGGGTCGTCGACGCTCGAGGAGATGATGGTTGTGGTGCCGACGCCCCAGTCCTCTTCCTCGTGTACGAGTGGGTACGTAGTGTCGCCTATGTCATCTCGGTAGGCCTCGAGATCGAGCATCGGTGAGCCCGCTGCATCGGCGAAGTCGTCGGTGAAGGTTTGCCAGTCTTCGGGCTCGAGGTCGTTCAGGTCCTGCTCTAGGGATGTGATTTCTGACTCGAGGTCGTCGATGGCGCTTTCGTCAAAGACGGTTTCGGAGATGCCCCAGTGTTCGACCGTGGCGTTATTAACTGGGTCGCCGGATTGATCGGTTACTTGGCCGGTAATCGATTCACCAGTGTCATATGTCAAATCGAGCGACCATATCTCACTAGACATTGAGTTCGTCCATTCCTCGCCCCCACTACTATCATACCCTTTCACATCACTGTCACCGCTAGCGGTATATATCCCATTTGGCGTTATTGCGCCAGCTCGAACGGAGTCAGTGTGAGGGGTTTTTGACCAAAGTTCATTTCCGTCACTATCGAAAGCGACGAGGTAGCCGTCATTATTACCAGCAACAGTCTTGTCACCTTCGGGAGATATTCCAACACCTCGGAAATAACTATTGCTATCATGATATTGTGTTAAAATATCCCCTGTTTCTGGATCTAAATTATATATGTTTTCACGATTAGCAACGGCTGCTAATGACGATTCATCGTCAGATATTGATAAATCGTGGGTTCGGGAACCAACATCCCTTTGCCATTCAATAGTTTGAGTGTCTAAGTCTACAGCCTTTACCATTCCCCCATACGTACCAGCAAATGCTAAATTATGCTCCTCCGAAATAGCTAACGACCATACATAAAAGTCGTCTAAACTTATTCTCCACTCCTCTGATTGAGTGCTTAAATCAGTCACTCTTAAATAAGAATCGTCCCCGACAGTGTACATATTTTCACCATCTGACGGAATTCGTATATCTGTCACAGTATCGGCATGTGGTTGCCAAGAATCGATCGTTTCACCATTATCAAACGATAAGATATAGACATTTCCATTAGTATCACCCATATATACGTATTCCCGATTCGGTCCTATCTGGACCGACTCGGTAAAAGAGCCCGTTACATCAGCCGTCCAGATAGTTGATCCATCAGAAGTGTCTATCAATCTTACATTACCAAGACCGTCAGAAACGGCGGCGTACTCTGTTGGTTCCTCCTCGGAAAAAGTTTGTGTTAATAAACTGGACTCGGTAGTCCGATCCTCCACGCGATCCATTCCACCTGTTGCCATCGCGGAGAAACTTAGACTTGTTACCATCAAAAACACCACCAAAATGGTGAATATCTGACTGTAAGTGATAGACGGCATGGATGAGTTGATCGATTTCCAAAGTCTGGTAGCGAGCGATTCGTCTCTCGAGTTCGCTGATTGTCTCATGATTACAAATTCTCCTTAGTTGGTCACCACTGGCTTGCAGCCAGCTCGTTTCACCCGACTCGCAACCCTCTCAAGACCACACCCACCTACAACCCTCATTCGTCATCACCACCCAAAACTGCACCCTCACTCGTCGCCTCATACACGATTTCAGCGAGGACATCCGTATCTCGCCAATCGCCGTTGCGTTTCAGGCGCTCGGCATGGCACTCGAGTTTCTCGCGCTCGCGCGAGGACAACCCAACCTTTGGCGACCACTCGAAATGGTCTAACAGCGCGTTCACAACTGACATGAACGCCGCCGTTGGCCGGTCGAGAATCTGGGGGCCAGCAATGTAGCCATACTCGAGGTTTACCCGACTGGGATGTGGGCCATACCCGTTGGCGAGGTCGTCGCTATCCTCACAGGGCACCCAGTACTCGGCGTCAGTCAACTCGATGACTTCGTTCGCCCGATGCAGCGCCGATGGGTCATGCCCGCTGTCGGCTTCGCCGTGCTCGAGCCACTGCCACAGTGCAGCCGGGTTATTTGGCGGTTCGTTCAGCGTAATCGGGCAGGCCAACGTGGCCGTCTCTTTCAGGATTCGGTGGGCGATCCAGGCCGCTCGTTCGCGTTCGTAGTTGACCGGCTGTGGCTCGCTCGTCTCCGTATTCGTGTCAGTGTCGGTGCCATCGACGTCTTCACCCCACCAGTTTCGGCGTGGATAGGGGGAGGATGATTGTGACGATGAAGAGGTCGACGCTGAAGCTGAAGCTTTGGCTGTCGCTCTCGAGGATTTCGTGTTCGTAGTCATGCTTGGGGTGTTGTCTGAGCCGCGAGAAGCGCTGGTGACTGTTAGTACTATTCTGCTCAAGCCCAACAAGCCCACATTCGAGGGCCTCGAGCACTATCAAGCGTCGACGCCAAGGGATGTGAGCCGTGTCAGAGACACGTTGGAACCTGAGCTATAGTTACTACTGACATTCTCCCGCTCGTATAAATAAGTGTTCACCAGCAACCACAAAAATTGTTCAGACTGTGTAAAGCAATATTTGAGTGGGTGAAGAGCGAGGAGATGGTTCGATCATCGAGGCCGGGAATAACCCACATTCTTAGCACTCGGTTGTGAGCCTCGAGTATGAGCAGTGACGGGAACGGTCAGGTGGAACACGACGAATGGAAATCGGTCACCACGAAAATCAGTACTCAGCAATTGGACGATCTCGAGGATATGTTCGAAGGCGCACCCAGTGACCCAGAGCGGATTCGCCGAGCCGTGTGGATGGTTACGAACGCCTCTGAAATTACGATTGACCGAGAAAGTATCGAGAACGAGTCCTGAGACTAGACAGACATTCGCTCGAGGTGTTCA
The DNA here is from genome assembly GCF_024298845.1 of Natronosalvus amylolyticus. Taxonomy (NCBI): domain Archaea; kingdom Methanobacteriati; phylum Methanobacteriota; class Halobacteria; order Halobacteriales; family Natrialbaceae; genus Natronosalvus; species Natronosalvus amylolyticus. The sequence continues at coordinate 47,712 of NZ_CP101158.1, read as the reverse complement.
CACGAACCCATATACAATGGTCGGCCTTCGTATTCGACTAGCTCTGTTCGAAGTTGTTTGACCTTAATCTCCATCTCATCGAGGATATTGGCCGCTTCGACAGTTGGCTCGTAACCGCCTGTGTCTCCAATATCGTCGATAGCTTCGATATAGAAATCTAATACTCGCTCTTCGAGTTCGTCATCGAACTCTGCGAAGTCCTCGTAGTCGCCAGATTTGATAGTGGCTTCGTACGTGTAATAGGATGTATCACCACGAGAATCAGCACTGTAAAATTGCTTCTCTTGGTTAGCACCAATTCGCTGGTTTTCGACCGCATCAGTGGCGATATCTTTCAATCGGTCTTTACTACTGGTCGAGTCCTCCCGGTGCAAGCGTAGCGCGGAGTCGAACACCCATCGCGAATATTTTTCCGTTGGTTCAAGGACATACGCCTCCGCCTCGTGTGACGGACCTGGTTCGAATGTGTCACAGAAAGTCTCTCGACAGTCTAAGAAATCGGCATGGAGTGATTCAAGATCCGCTTTGAGTTCTCGGAGTTCTGGAGCATGATTCTCCAGTAAATCCTCAAGGTAGCGGTCATTCTCCAGGGAGTATGGCACAACGCGGAACGTACTATCCTCGCCAAAAACGTACGCTTGTTCTTTCGCAGACTCTACCGAAGTAGTCCCAACTCGAGGGAGGTTATCCTCTTCAGGTAAAAACGTGGCATCCTCGTCGATTATCGGGTCGATGTTTCCATGCCATTCCCTGATTCGCTTTCGAAGTGTCTCTGAGTGCTGTCTTCGGTGTTCTCTATTCAAATCATAGCGTAACAGGGAGTGTTGCTGGTAGTACAGGTACACCAGTGCCCCAGTGAGCGTAAACGATCCAATTGCCGACAGCAACGGCCCCCACTCTCGGAGCCAGATCAAGAGCGCCTCAATGTCCATCTGGTCTAAGTGAATAGTACAGATTCATGAGCGTTCTGCAAACGAACAGATTTGGTTCGAGAGTATGCGATCAGATCACGACGCCAAGATTTTCGGTGGCCGCACTCGAGATATGGATGTTCTTCTCAGAGACAGTGACTGGCCCATCGGCCACCGCTTCGATCAGCGAGGCGAGGCTACGGAGGTACTCATCATTACGCTCTTCGCGGAATTTGAGCATCGAGCCTTTTTCGACAGCCCGATTCTCGAGATAACAGGATACGAAGAGGCGCTTCACGTCTTCGGGGGCCGACTCGAGGTAGGCAGGTAACTCGAGGCGCTGTTTCGCTTTCGGGCCTTTGGGAGCCCCCAACGTCACCAATACCCGACCCAGTACGGTGGCGTCTGTGCTCGGTCGCACCTCATCAGCGCGTCGGTGGCGACCCTCCACAGTCGTGTACTCGATTCCCGCCAAATCCAGCGCGTCGAATACATGGCTGTCTTCTTTCCGGTGGTTGAGCGCGAACGAAGGCGAATAGTTCTCTGAGGCGATCGAGCCACCCGAAAACACGTTTGCCACGAGGGCGTTGAGTGCCGTGAACTGTGTGTCGGCGTAGGTGATATCCAGCCAGCCATAGCGTCGGGCTGCATCTATCGCATGGACGGCATCCGGTTTTGAGTCGTCGTCAATCCAGGGTGCTAATCGCCCACGTGGGAGGTCCAACGCAGTCGCGGTCGCACCCGATTTCACGTCATGCTTGCTCGCATAGCGCATGGCCTTTTGGTACTGTTGGACGACCGCGTAAGCGTCGTCATAGAACCCGCCATCGAAGGTGCGCGCGAGGTCTGCTTCGGTGACAAACACCGGCTGTGACATTGTTTAGAGCGAGGTGTTGCCTCGAGTAAGTTGTTTTGGGTTTTCAGCCGTTTTTAGGAAATCGCAAGACGTGGGCGCTTCAAGGCCCCGCTGTAAGGCTTCCGTCAGACGCTGATTATCAATCTTGAAAGCCTTCAACCTACGGTGAATGTCGTTTTTTCGGACCGGGCCAATGTCTTTATTACGGATGGGTTTGGTTTCACTATCAGCATCGGTGGTTCGCGAAAGAAGCTGACGGTTGAGGATTGGTGTGGTGCATCCCCCTATCCCATCCCGTCCTCTGACCCAAAGTCGGGTCAGTGAATAAAGTTTCTGACCGTTCACACCGGGCTGTGATACAACAATGCGTATGCAAAGTAAACGGACGGAAGTCGATGAATCGACAGACAGGGCTGTGTCACCTGTGATAGGTGTCATCCTGATGGTAGCCATCACGGTAATTCTTGCCGCTGTTATTGCTGCCTTCGTGCTGGATATAGGCCAGAGTCAGAGTTCGCCCGTGAACGCCGTCGTGAGTGTCGATGTATCCGGATCAGGCGACACAGCTGAGGCTAAATTTACAGTCACCGATATGGGCAATGCAGAAGAATTTGAGATTCGAGGAGACGCTGAGGCACTCGGCGGTAGTGGCGATGGTGTGATAGAGCTTGGTTCGCTCACCCAAACCGGGTCATCACAGACGATAACAGCTGGTGACTCAAATACTGGTGAGTTTAATTCTAGTGCAAGTGGTGAATACGACCTATCAGTCGTAGCTATTGATGGGGACGACGAATCTACAGTTGCAACATTCACCGTTGACATGGATTAGAACTCTGATTTAGCTCATTATTTTATTTTCCGCTCGAATGGGTGGACTGTCCACAGCATATACAACTAAAATTTTCAACTCGGTAAGCTAATTGACTCGCAACCGTCTTAATATTACCATCCGACACTTAACCAATGATAACCAATTCGGAGGTCCTCCAGGCTGACTTCCAGCCAGCGGAGATCCTCCATCGACACGATCAAATCAACTATCTCTCGGAGGTCCTCGAGCCAATCACCGACAACCAGCGCGTCGACGGTGCGTTCATTCATGGACCCACGGGCGTCGGGAAGACCCACACGACACAGTTCCTCCTCGAGCGGCTGGAAGCTAGCTCACCAGAGATCGAAACTACCCTCATCGACTGTTGGGCGAACTACCAGTACGGAGCCACCCTCAAGCGTGTTCTCGAGGGGTACGACATTTTCAGACGGCGTGGCGAGCCCAAAGACGACCTAATTGCGAAGCTCAAAGCCGAAGTCGACCATCCCTACGTGGTCGTCCTCGACGAAGTAGACCAACTCGAGGATGACCGCCTACTGAAACCGCTGCACGAAATGCCTCACATCACGCTCTTGTTGATTGCAAACGAGCGCGAAGACCTCTACTCACGGCTGGACTCGAGGGTGCATAGCCGACTGGCTGGCTACCCCGCCGTGGAGTTCAAGAAGTACACGCAGGATGAGTTGGTGTCCATCCTCCGAAAGCGAACTGAGGCGGCCACCCGTGGGGAGGTGATCAGCGAGCCACATCTGGAGGTGATAGCCGACCGTGTTGGAGGGGACGCCCGCTTTGCGATTGCAATTTTGAAAAACGCACTCGAGCACGCCGACCGACGTGGTGGCGAGCGTGTCAGAAAAGAAGATATCGAGTCCGTGTTGGGTGACGCTCGCGAAGAGTTACTGCGCGCGACGATTTCGAAACTCACCGCCGATCAGCGGGTTCTGTATCAAATCCTCGTCGAAGGGGGCGAGCAATCCATCGGTGAGATATACGAGCAGTACGAGCAGCGGGTTCGCGATCCAGTGGTGAAACGAACGGTGACTGGTTACTTGCAGAAGATGGAGCACTACGATATCGTTGAGTTACACGGCCAGAAACGTGGGCGAACGTATGAGGTGACAACGACGCAGTTGATGGATTTCGAGGACGTACTCGAGTAGGCAGTTACACAGTGAGAAAACACCTTCGTGGGTTTTTGTGTGTGGCAGCACTCTGTTGTGATAGGGTACACTCCCCCATCGCTGGACGACCTTTAGGAAAGTAGTGTACCCGAAGCAGTTTCCCCCACAACTGCTTTTTCAGGGTCAAAATCGAACGTAGCTATTCTCGAGAGCGGGCTTTCTCGCTCGGAAACCGCGATAGAAAGCTTATGCCAATGTGGTGTGACGAATCGAGCAAGGATGGGAGTAGACGAAACCACCGAAGACGATCAGCGGCCCTCCCACGACGTAGCTGAGGCTTCACAAGATGAAGTGGATGCTGCGATAGCCCAACTCGAGGATCGCGAGCCAGAATCCGATATCATCATTTCTTAAAACGCGTAGCTCGTGGGTTTGGAAACAGAGACTCGAGTGAAATGGCCGTTCAAGGCCCACTGGTGGCAACACCCCAAGCAATTGAAAGTGTAAACACCAGTGGGCTGTCTTGGGCCACTCGAGATGTACTCGAACGATTCAGGTAGTCCGATATAAAACCACGGAAACTAACTCCAGAGAAGAGTACAGGAAAGACAAATGCAGGCAATAGCTGTATCCAGATTGGTATAACTGTTAACCGCAACCGGTTGGAGGACTCACTATGAGTACAGGCAACGTCGAGGCGGTTTTTCTCTCGCCAGAAAGTGGTGAGCCAATGGAATCTATCGAACGTGGGGAAGTTATTGAGAGCAAAGGCATTCGTGGTGATCGATATTTCAAAAAGGAGGGGTTGTGGAATCTGCTCGATCAAGACCCAGACCGTGACACAAAGGGTGCAAGCGATATCACGTTCATAGAATCGGAAGCACTCGAGGCCGTTGAACGAGACGCTGGCATTTCGATTGGCGAAGGTGCACATCGGAGAAACGTTCGAACTCGAGATGTTCCACTAAACCATCTCGTCGGTAGACGATTTACGGTTGGTGAAATCACGTGTGAAGGGATCGAGTTGTGCGAGCCGTGTGGATATATGCAATCGCTGATTGGGGAGGATGGATTGAGTGATGCGCTTGTTCATCGAGGTGGGCTGAACGCTCGAGTGGTTTCCTCGGGAACGATTTCGGTTGGCGATGAAATACAGTGGTGAAAATGGTCGAACTCAAAATTGCTGATGACGTTACCGTCGTTGTCGAATCCGGTGAAAAGAAGTCGTATTCATACACTGTGCTATCCGGGGGTCAAGAGGTGATCAGCTATGAAACCAGCGCCGATGTTCGAAAGCCTGCTGGGAAAGTCGGCCTAAGAAACGTCATATACAGACAGGTTTCAGGTCTCGATAAACAAGCCATAGAAATAGCATTGGATACAGCCGTGGGGAAACACAAAACAGCCATCGAACAACTCGAGTGAAAAAGTCGGCAGAAGAACCTTTGTACACTGAATTACATATTAGAACCGATGGGTGTTGACTCGAGTCCACACGATGACAGCGACCGGAACGAGAACCTCGAGTCACTTCGTGAAACCCTCAACAGCGAGTCAGTCGCGTTCGTCGACTCGCTCAACGAACAGATTAGCGAACTCCTCGAGAACATACCCAATCTCCAGTACGAATACGTTCTGGGCGACGTTTCGGATTACGGCGTTTCTGGGAACGGCCACGCCCACTTCGATCTGGTTCATAACGGCTCGAAAATCCATTGTGTGATTTTCCAGTACCAGCTCAACAGGCTGGATATCGATATCGAGGATGGTACACAGATGGCTGTCAACGGCGATCTCTCGTACTACGATGCCAACGGGAGTGTCTCGCTGATCGTCAGCCAGTGTGTCCCCGTGGGTGAAGGCGAATACGAACAGATTTACCGGGAGAATCGAGCGATACTCGAGGACGATGGCTTGCTTGATGAAGCCGGGAAGCAACCCCTGCCAGAGTTACCACAGTGTGTGGGTGTCGTCACCAGCGCGGATAGTGACGCCCGAAAAGACGTCGTGACCAGTCTGCATGGGCGCTACCCGGATATCGATATCATCGTCCAGCATTCGACCGTCCAGGGCGAGGACGCCATGCTCTCGATGATGAGTGCCATTGGCCGACTCGACGATACGGCCCACGTCGACGTGATTATCCTCACTCGAGGCGGTGGCTCCGAAAAGGACCTTCGGGTGTTCAACGAAACGCCCCTGTGTCGCGTGATTTTCGATACTGACACGCCGGTAGTGGTGGGTGTCGGCCACGAGAACGACCGAACGCTGGCCGATGAAGTGGCTGACCGGCGGGTAATGACGCCCACCCACGCTGGTGAGATCGTCCCCGAAAAGGACGCCCTCGAGAGTGAAATCGAAGCAAAGGGGGAGCGTCTCGAGAGTGCGTACGCTCGAGTCACGTCTGACCGGCTGGAAGCGCTCGAAACCGAGTTGGATAGTACGTATGCCCTACGCGTCGAATCCCGGTTGGGGGCGTTCCAGCGCGACCTCGAGCACGCCTACGAGGCGACTGTCACCCAGCGCCTTTCGGCGTACGATAACCGATTAGACAGCGCCCTCGAGAAATTCGAACAGCAGAAAGCCCACGAGCAAGCCCAGGCCGACGCCCAACGTGAGTTCGAGCGCGACACACGCCGACAGCGTATTGCAATTGCCGTGTTAGTGCTCTTGTTGCTCGGCTTGCTCGGCTACATATTCCTCCTATGACCATGACTGATACCACCGAACCAGGACAACCGTCGATTGGCGAACAGACCGCGCGACTCGAGGAAATCATCACGCAGTTAGAAGACGGTGAGGTGTCCCTCGAGCGGGCGAAGGAGTTGCACGTAGAGGGGAAAGCGATAGTCGAGCAGTTGGAGGCCGATCTCGAGGTTGGGGAGGGGACAATCACGGACAGTGAGTAACAAATTCCAAAATTCAATACCAAAACCTCACGCCTTGGTAATATTAATATAATTTTGATTAAATTAATCAAACGGATATTTTCGCTAATCAGCATATAACAGAAGGGCACTCAAAATAGAATGTACAATTATTACTAAATTCCGGAGAACATATACAGAACTGCCACATATTAGATAGCTAATGGTATCGATTTCAATCATAATTTCAGTCCTAACCTTAGTGTTTTCTTTATTTGCAGCGATTTTTTCACTCTTAATTTGGAGAGGATCTATGACCAATGGTATATTTGCCCAACAAAAAATCATACGAGAAGAGCACGTAGATGAGGAAATACCAATTAATTTTTATAAATTTGGTAAATTCCACACTTTGTTGATTTCAATTGACTATATCAAGTGCAAGGAACCAAGGACTAATTGGAGATATAATATTAAAAAGGCTTTACTCGGAAGTGATGGTGACACATTTTTTAAAATGACGCTAGTATGGAAAGGAGATATTACTGATTATCCCCATCTAGTTGGTATCGAAATAAGCCGGGTTATAGAGAAGGTTCGGGAAGAAGATGATTTCAATGGAATAATTTTCTCCTCAGGATTTGGAAAACAGAATATCGAAATAAGGACATCTCGTCCACCAGAAGTTGATCGTCAATTTAGCAAATTTATAGATTTGTTGCAAGAAGGTATAGAAAATGAATTCGATAGAATAGATGATAAAATATGATGTAGGTTCCGATTTAGAGTTATCCGAATATCCGAACACCACCCCAGAGCGGTTATTTAATCACACCGTGAACAAGACGGATATGATACAAAATCCGGCTATTCTCGAGCCGAATACCCAGCCCGAACGCGAGATTATCGTCCATCGGGAGTCTGAAATCGACTCCCTGATTTCGGTGTTGAAACCGCTCCCAACGGGTGAATTCTGGGAAGCATCGGCGTATCTGTATGGCCCATCGGGGGCGGGCAAGACGACGACCACACGTTGTGTCCTCGAGCAACTCGAGGAAGCCCACGACGTCTCTATCATCTACATCGACTGCATGGCCCATCACTCCCAACACGATATTCTCAACGCCATGCTCGAGGGCCTGGGCGCGAGGCCATCGGCGTTCCGGCGAGGGGAATCTACGGGCTCGCTGTACTCGAAGGTGAAAGCCAGCACCCCCGATGGAACGATTGTTGTCCTCGATGAGGTGGACCAACTCGAGACATGGAACGTGTTGCACCAACTGTACGGCCTCAACGGCGTTTCGACCGTCTGTATCGCCAACCAGCCGTGGCACGACCTCGAGTTCGAAGACCCACGGATTGACTCACGCATGGGATCGGCCACCCAGATCGCCTTTCGTGCTTACTCCGAATCACAGCTCACTTCTATTTTGGATCGGCGGGTTCGCGCTGGTCTTGATGCAGGCGTGATCGGGAACGAGGAAATCAGCACGATTGTCTCGTACGCAGACGGAGACGCGCGGAAGGCCATTTCGCTGTTGAATCAGGCGGTTCGACGCACGCGAAAAGACCGACTGGGTACAGTGAGCTCAGATGTGATCGAAGCGTCGGTCGGTGACGCCGAACGCGAAATCGTTCGCTCGAGGCTGGACTCACTGTCTGCCGATCAGCGGGTGGCCCTCGAGGTGATCGGCAGTGTGGGGCCGTCGACGAGCACGCCATTGTTCGAAGCCTACTGTGAGCGCGTAGATGAGCCAAAGAGTGATCGGACCTTCCGAAACTGGTTGCGCAAGTTCGTCGAATACGAATTGGTGGACAAGACCGACTCGAGTGTTCCAGAGTACCAACTTCGGAAAATGGTAGGTAAGGAACTTCGAGAATCGCTTCTTGCGAACTAAAGATCAGGATTTAAGAGTCAGAATCGGCTGATTGCTCGAGGGCGTCGGCATCGAGTTCGCCCGCGAGATACTGCTTGCCCTTTTCAGAGATTTGGTAGGCCCCTTTGTCCGGGTCGAAGTATTCGACCAGCCCAGCTTCGTGCAAGCGGCGAAGCCGTGATCGAACCGTCGAAATACCGAATTCGATATTCATCTCCAAGACAGAGGGCGTACAGATTAGCTCTTGGTTGCCTTCGTTGAGTAGGAACTCGAGGATAGCGTCGTCGGCTCGAGTCATCCAATCCACCCTCGGTCGGCGCGACATTCACCTAATGTGTTGAGCATTCTTGGGTTAGTCTTATTGGTCCACATTCATGAGTGTATTGTAGAATACGAGCCAGTGTATTACTCGATACAATAATTATAAGTACTGAGGGCCTAACAGTTCTGATTGTCAGTGGAAATCACTGCTTGGCGGATTGGACCGTCAGAAAAACTGACCCCTGCGCAATCTCGCAGGGACCGCACGACCGTATCATGACCAACGCACACCGACCCAAAAAGCGTTCGGACGCCCAAACCGCTAGCCAGCGCCGGGTGGAAATGGTGGAAGCGGTGGAAACACCCCCTCTTTCCCTTATCAGTAGCGGTGACTTACAGACAGACATGGGAGTTACCCACCAACAGCCAGACGCAATCAGCGGCATTGAGAAAACCGTCGATCTCACGCAGTACCCACTTGAGTTACCCGACACCGCGCGAGCCGCGCAGGTGACCATCACGGGTGACGCTTCGAGATTCCGGATCGACGTCGTTCGAAAGAACAAATGGGTCGTCGAAGGCGACCTCAACAGCACCCACGTAATGGGTGTCTATCACGAAAGCCAGCCACTCGACCTTCCGGCAACGGTGCCACGGTGGCTCGAGTTAGTCCTGTGCGACCTCGATATCGGGATCGACGAGGTGTCGATCTAGGCATGGTACGAAGAACCGATTCCCTGGTGGTCAGCGTGTTAAGGGCACGCCACACTGGGTGTCACGAATTCACGGATTTGCACGGATGGATAACGGTATTTCAAGACACGACATAGATTGCTGGTCAGCCTCGAACGCGCTCGAGTTGACCGAGAGATACGCGTACGTGGACGAAGACTCCGGATTGAACGTCACTATCGAGTCGAAACCGTACGCCCGGCGGATGTTTTCACTACAGAGAACGCAAGAGCCCGAAGAAATGGGCCGACAGAAACGTCATCGGTGCTTAGACCACCTCGTCTCTGTCGTAACCTGTACTCATTTCTTCGCTGGAAACCAAGTTATAACTACCGGACGGCAACCGATTTCCGGTGTTTTCCATACCAGTAGCGCCTTTGGGCGTTGGGCTCGCTCGAGTTGCAGTTAGACATGAGCAACACCCCAAGCACTTCGAAGCGACGACGTAGCCGTATTGACGAAACCAGCAAAACAAACGGGTTTCTAGAAAGACTCGAGTCTTCTAGAAAGGCCAATCTTCTAGAAAAGGCCGGCCTTTCTAGAAGGCAAGATCATCTAGATGAACCCCATCTGCTTCTAGAAGGATGGTTGCTTTCTAGAACACCTGGCAGAAACCGGATAATAAAACAGGTGTTTCGAGGGGCATCCAACATAGTTCAGACAGTTGCAGGTATGGAACGAACACCCATATATAAAGAGGACTCTCAGAAAGTCTCTAGATGCATCTGTCTTCTAGATTCTAGAAGGTCTTCTAGATTCTATAAAGAAAAGGTATATAGAGAGATTTTTCTCCAGTTGATCCACTGGAAACGGAGGTGTCGGTGATGGCGTCTCGTAAAGGCCGGAAACTGTGGTCTGGAGAAATCCCGATAGAAACTCGAGAGGAGCTGAAGCAGGAGTCGATTGATTCAGACATTCCAATGTGGAAGATCGTCAATCAGGCACTCCGAATGTACCTCGGACTCGACGAGGGTTCAACTGAGGCTGCGTTAGAACGACAACTCGAGGAGTTACAGATCGATCTCCGACGGTCTCGAGAACAACAACAGCGTATCGAGAACGAGCGTGAGGAACTGGAGAAACGAGCAGAACTCGTCTCTGAACAACTCGAAGCTATTCGAGACAAGAAAGATGAGTACGGTGACCAACTCGAGTCAATCCTCGAATCCCTGCAATCCAACCGCAATAAAACTGTCATGGCCTATATTCCCCAAGTTCGCGAAGCGGCTGTTGAAGAGTACGGAAGAGATACGGACAAGAATATCACTCGAGTGATTGCTGACCTTCGCTCAAAGCGTGATAAATGGGGGTATGAAATCCCAGATCACCAATTTAAGCGAACATCTCCAAAAGTAAAGACCGAAGAACCTGTTGCCGCCGATGGCTCTGGCGAACTTGATATTTCGTGGTCCCCGGAGGGTGATGACCAATGATGAACACCGACCTCGTAGATGCCTTTGAGAAATTCCTTCGGAACTACTACCATGAAGATATGCTAAGCTTCGCTCAGAAATACCCTCGAGAGCAACGATCACTCTATATCGACTGGCTCGATATTTACCAGTTCGACGCAAATCTAGCCGATGATATCCTGGGGGATAATGGCAAGAAGGTGCAGGAACATCTCGAGGTGGCAATAGCTGAATACGACCTACCTATCGATGTCTCGCTTTCAGACGCCAACGCCCGATTGTATAATCTGGATGCCGGGCGACACCGGCATATCGGGGAGTACAGACCTCGTGACATCAATAAGCTGGTAGGTGTAAAAGGGCAGGTAAAACTACTGAGTAAACAAAAAGTGGATTTGAAAGAAGCCGCATTCGAATGCCTGCTTTGTGGGACAATGCATTGGATTGGACAAAATAACCGAGTCGGTGAGTTCCAAGAACCGCATCAGTGCAAAGGTTGTGAACGGCAAGGTCCATTCCAATTGGTGAAAGAAGAGTGTGATTTCACGCAGTTCCAACTCGCTCGACTCACACGTCCACCAGAACACTCGAAAGGCGAAGGCGCGGATATTGACGTAGTAATTCGCGGAGACATTGCAGGAAATTGCCTAGAAGGAAACGAGCGGGTTATCGCCAACGGCACGCTCTCGATTGACGATTCTGATGATGAGAAACCGCCGTATGATTATCACATGACTGTCGACAGGGGTGGCTTCGAAATCGAAGATGATGGCTACGGTGAGATCAACATTGAAGAGCACAAAGATCGGATTCTCGAGATTGGCAACTCTGACGATCCGGTCGGAATGCTCGTTGATTCACTTGCTCCCAACTTGCTTGCCGATGAGGAGTTGCGAACGATCATGACGGCAATGGTGTTGCAACTCATGAGTTCGGATCGAAAATCGACAGAGAGTGGTCGGAGTTACCGTGGCGATTTCCATATCCTCATTCTGTCAGACCCTGGAATGGGGAAGTCCGAACTATTGGACCGCATGAAAGAGATTTCCCCAATTGGCCGAATTGCGAGTGGAAAGGGGCTGTCGACGGCAGGCGTTACCGCTGCTGCTGTAAAAGAGAAAGATTTCGCAGGCGACCAATGGGTTTTGAAAGCCGGACTCCTGGTCCTCGCAAACGACGGCATCGCCTGTCTTGATGAGATCGATAAAGTCAACCCTGAAGCAATTTCAGCGATGCATCGGGCACTCGAGAGTCAGGAAGTGACGGTGATGAAAGCGGGAATTGATTCGACACTTCCGGCAAATTGCTCACTGCTGGGTGCCGGTAATCCGAAACATGGCAGATTCAATCAGTATGAACCGATATCGGAACAGATAGACCTCGAACCGTCGCTCATGTCTCGGTTTGATTTGATGTTCATGATGAGCGATACGCCCGAAGAAGATCGTGACCAGCAACTTGCAGAACACGTTGCAGATTCGTGGGATGGCGTTGCCAAAGAGGATTACCGTGGGGAGAAACTGACGGACGAACAGAACGCACCCGTATCGACAGACGTGTTCCGGTCTTACGTTGCATATGCTCGAGAGCGCGTGAAACCGGTGTTTGAAGATGAGTCACTGAAACAGCAAATCGTCGATTGCTACGTTGATATTCGGTTGGAAGGTGCAGATGAAGATTCACCGGTTCCCGTAACGGCGCGAAAGCTACAAGCGTTTTTCCGGTTAGCAGAAGCTTCAGCAAGAGCTCGGCTGTCAGATACGATTGAGCAAGAAGACGTCGACCGTGCGATTACACTCGTATTGAAATCTCTGAATGACGTAGGTATCGATCCCGAAACGGGTGAGTTTGACGCAGATATCATCGAAGCGGGAACGTCGAAAACTCAGCGAGAGCGGATTAAGGACGTGAAGGACATGATTGGCGAACTCGAGGACGAATACGACGAAGGGGCACCAATGGATATCCTCCTTGAGCGCTGCACCGACGCTGGTATCGATAATGGCAAGGCCGCACATGAAATCGAGAAACTGAAACAGAAAGGCGAGGTGTACGAACCGTCTTCGGGAGTACTCCAGATTACGTGACCGACCAGACTAACGCGGAGCCGACAGACCGGCTCTCGAGGTCGCCACTGTCCTCGAGCGACTTTAACCGCCCGTGGGCCGTCGAATGCCCACAACCCACTACGTTGGCAACGTCAACGGTCGTCGGCAGGTCCAGTTCCCCAACGGCGTCGATGAACTCCTGGTCGGAGTAGGCCGCTGAAGAATCGAACCGGCCTTTGGAATCTCGCGAACGCTTGGTCATGGCGTATACTGCGTGAGCCACTGGTTTAACCCTACCGAATAACCATTCAGTAGGGAAAGTATTATTACCCATCACGTTAACAGGTATAGCAAGCACTCACTGGCGTGATCTTCGCGAGAACGCCCTGATGTTAAGGGCATCAGAGCGAGTGCTTGCACGGATGGATACCCACGCAAGCCATGATTGGATTACACTACAGTCCATATAAAACCGACGACGTACCGCAAGACGCCTGCCCGACGTGTCACGGCAGGTTGGAGAACAAAGCATCGCTGACTGCAAACGGCCACGAGTACCGTCTCGAGTGCCAGAACTGTTCCTGGGGCGTTCCTATTGAAGAGCCCCAGCGGCAATTGTCTCGAGTCCCGATAGCCGATGGCGGCTCGCTGATGCCGCCAACGGAACGAACAGATTCGGAAGCTCGAGAACTTCTCGACGAACTCCATTACGACGCGAGCGTAGCCGAACTCTGTGAACATCTCGCGACGGGCGAGTCAGACCTCAACGGTGACCTCATACGGCGGGCGCTCGCGATGGCCGATGGCAAGCTGTGTCTCGTATTCGACTACCAGGACAAACTCGAGTACATCGGCCTCAGCGATGACTGGGATTCGTTCGCCTCTGTCACTGTCAAACAGGTGGGCGACTGTTGGGGGCCGGTCGAATTCGAACCGAAGGATGTCGAACACCGCCTGAACGGGCCAATTGAAGTGTGTCACCTCGAGAACGCACCGGACCAGCTACGGGGTGCGCTATGAGCCAGAACGCCCTCGAGTTCGATTTCGAGACGGGCGACCGCGTACTCGTCCGGGTTCGCGAGAACGGCACCAGCGGGCCGATCAAAGCCAAATTCGAGGCGACAGTCACGCGCATCCGTGAGGGCGTGATGGGCTCGAGCCCGACCGCGTATTTCGACCCGCCGTGGGATTCGATAGGTGGCGTCTCACTCAGGCCGTACGAGGCCGAATTCGAGGTGATTCAGGATGACGAGTGAGGGGTGCTGTTCGGGTGGCACCTTTCGGTCGAAATGTGACACCTGCAATTGGAAGTCTCGAAGCAGTCTTCCAGGTGACGACTGTCACAAATGGGGCTGTGACGGCACCTTCCGAGAGGTGACAAAATGACTTCGTGGGCGTCTGAGTGTCCTCAGTGTGGACACCTAGAGGAGCGAAATTACGGACCTGGACGCTACCCTTCGGCCCCACGTTGCCCTGAATGCAATTGGCCGATGAATTGCGTCGATCTGGACGTAATCGACCGGACGCTACAGCCGGTTACTGACGAGGTTGACAGCTAATGTCGGTCCAGCAATCCCTACCGGTCACCAAAACGCCTGCCCAACGCGTCAAAGACGGGCTCTCAGCCGAGGACAGGGACTATCAGGACGTTGGTATCCTCGAGTACCTCTACGTCGAGCAGGACCTCTCGACAAAAGAAATCGCGAACGACGTCTTCGATGGAGAAATCTCGGATGAAACGATTCGGCTGTGGGTGAATCGCCACGGGCTGAACGACCGCGCGAAATCAGAGGCACCGACGAGCCCGGAAACGCAGAAACTGATCAAGCTACGCGAGCTGGCCGACCAGCACGACGAGCAGTGGACTTCGCTCGAGGAACTGATCGAGAAATACGGCGACCAACTCGAGTGACGACCATCGACCGACTCCAGGCCTGCGTTGGTACGCACGCTGCGTTCGCGTTCGCATTCGCGTTCCCGGTTCGATTCCGGACAGGTTCATGCGTCACGGTTGGCGCAACCGCAACACTCCAAGCATGATGACGATGACACCAAGGTGGCCACAAGCGCTGGCGGCCCTCGAGACGGAACCGAGTATCGAAACCCTCCCACGACGGGAGCTGACTATCAACAGCGACGGCGCGGCGCTCGAGCGCGTCACGCTGCCCGAAAATTGGCGCGAAACGTCACTCGAGGGGGTGACGATCGAATGAGTTCGACGACTGAAGAAAACGAGTCTCACGCTCTGGTGTCCGAAGCGTTCGAACTCGCAGAGACGAAACTCGAGCAAGAGAGCGTCACGGTCGACGATATCGAAGCCGTGTTCGAGGCGCTCGAGGCGGCTATCGACCATCCAGAAAGCGACATTTGGGTGACGATCACTGCCCAAGGGGCCAAAAATCAGTGTGAACACCACCTCAACGATGAGTGGCGCGACCCCTTTGAATCGCCACGCCAGACCCTCGAGAATATCACCGGCCACGAAATCGAGGTGACGATTGAATGAGCAGCGCTGTGGAAACCGAGACAGAGACGGACACCGAAACCGAAACCGAACCAGAAAAGACGGACGAAACCCAGCCCGACCTCACGACCGAGCGCGGTGGCTTCTACTGCGAAGCGCCCGTGGACGTACTCGAGGCGTACTTCGAACAGTTCACCGAAATCCTCGACGAACTCCGATTGCAGATCACGATGGAGGGCTTCGAGGCCGGGGGCGTCGACCCGGCACAGGTGGCTGGCATCGAACACACGCTACCGAAAGCCGCGTTCGATCACTACTCGAGTACGGGCGGGCTGATCGGCCTGGACCTTGGACGGATTACGGACGTGCTGAGTCTCGCCGAGCATGGCGACCAGGCGACCCTCGAGTTGGATCAAGAGACGCGGAAACTCGAGATTGAGATCGACGGCATGGAGTACACACTGTCACTGATCGACCCCGAAAGCGTTCGGAAAGAGGTTGAGGTTCCCGATTTGGACCTCCCAGCGACCATCCAAATCGAAGGGAAGGCCCTCGAGCGCGGTGTGAAAGCCGCCGATATGGTGTCCGACCATATTCGGTTCCAGGTAACCGGCCCTGACGACGATGAACCGACGTTCATCATTTCGGCGTCGGGCGATACCGACGACGTGCATCTCGAGTTGACCGACGACGAGCTTGTCGACCTCGAAAGCGGGGCTGGAGATTCGCTGTTCTCACTGGATTATCTGAGTGATCTGGTTAAGGGCATCCCCACGAACGCTGTGGTGACCATCCATCTGGGCGAGGAGATGCCGTGTATTCTCGAGTTCGAGCATATCGAGCGCTCGGATAGAGGCGATCGGGACGATGAATCTGCGGAGGGGCCATACGCGGAGGTGACACAGTTCCTGGCCCCGCGAATCGCCAAGGACTGATTCCGATGAGTGAAAACGCCTCTGGGCTCGAGGAAACGCCACACGATATCAACCCAGACCGAGGGCCACGATACCGATGCAAGAATGGGTCGTGTGTGTACCTGAAACCCAGGACCATAATCAAAGAGAGCGAGCGCAAAACCCAGTACCTTTGTCCGGGCTGTAAGCGGGCGCTCAATATCGACTGGCACGATACACCAGCAACAGAAACGAACGGAGGGCCGTCCAATGTCTGACTACGACCCAGAGTGCGACTACTGCGGAACGACCGATCTGGCGTACGAACTCGAGTCTGGGCGCGGAACGGTCACCCGGTGTATCCCGTGTCTGGCAATCGAGCAGGGGAGCCAGCAACTCGTCAAACCGTTCGAAAAGTTCGTCGATAACGACGCCCACGAGGGGAGTCCGGTATTCGACGACGCCGATCACTGGTTCGAACACCGCAAGATTGCGTATACGGCGGCTCGAGACTGGTATGCGATTCTCGGACGCATTCGCCAGGATAAGCCGATCCTCAAGCGCAACCCGGATTTGGCGACCGTGCATGAACATCGCCGGACGTTCCTCACGAACATCATGGGGAGTGCGGCCTTCTACGCACCGTCTGAAATTCTCGAGGCGAACGGCGACCCAGAACAAACGACGCTCGAGGGGGCTGGACAATGAGCGAGAATGGTACGCAGGAAGACGGTTCTGAACACAAGCACGACGTCGGTGAGGTACTCGAGAAAATGGACACGTCAGAGTGGAAGATTACGAACCGGATGGTCGACGTAGATACGGGGGAACACCTGTACCGTCTGCGTGAATGCGATCCGGGATATTTCACTGAAACAGAGATACTCACAGAGTCACAGACCGATCGGAGTTTCGAATCGGATACTGGAAATACGGAGACCAGTCAATGACAACCTCGAGTACAGACGTTCACGGTCACGTCGATACCGTTGAAGAAACGTGGCACGACCGCCAGATGGGCGTCAAAGTCGAACAGGCCGTCCGGAAGGGCTACGAGGAAGACCAGACACTCCTCAAGGTCTACCGACTGTCTCGAGAGTGCTATCGGAGCCTCGAGACGGGCGAACCCGAAGAAGTTGAACAGTACGAGAAAATCGGTGAGTTTACCCAACAGACAGCGACTGAGATACTGTTCGGGCTTGCCGAAGCCCACGGCTACAATCTGGAGGGACAATGAGCGACTCCCTAACCATCGTCGACTTGTTTTGTGGCGCAGGAGGATTCTCAACCGGCGTGGCGAGAGCCTGCGAGGACTTAGCCCTCGAGCCCGGAACAGACGTGGAACTGCACGCTATCAACCACTGGGACCCGGCCATCGAAACGCATCGGCGAAATCACCCGTGGGCCGAACACTACAACGCCAAAATCGAGGAGGTACACCCACCGGATATCATCACGCCCGGCGAGGTCGACCTGATTGTAGGGGGACCGAGTTGCACGCATTTCTCGAGTGCCCGAGGCGGCAAGCCCGTCAAAGAACAGAAACGCTCGAGCGCCTGGTCGGTTCTCAAGTGGGTCGAACTCGCTCGCCCGAAACACCTCCTGGTCGAGAACGTCAGAGAGTTCCGTAGTTGGGGGCCTGTCGATGAGGACGGCAAACCAACACGGGATGGCTCGATATTCCGGCGCTGGGTTGGAATGCTCGAGGCACTGGGGTACACCGTCGATCACCGCGTGCTGTGTGCTGCCGACTATGGCGATCCAACTACGCGCGAACGCCTATTCGTCGCGGCCTCGAAAACGAAACGCCCGACTTATCCCGATCCGACTCACGCCGAAGAGCCAACATCAGACAAACACCAGTGGCGCAGCGCTGCCGAGATTATCGACTGGTCGGATACAGGCGGCTCAATCTTCACGCGCGACCTCGAGAACGCCCGCGTGCAACCGCTTGCACAGACGACGATGGCCCGGATTGCCGAAGGCATTCGGCGACACTGTGACGACCGTCTCGAGCCGCTGGCAGACGCCTTAGCAGAAATCGGACCTGACGAACTCCGAGAGCTTCGCGAACGCGTCGTACCTGCGGAATACGCACCGATCGTCGCCAAAGCTATCGATGAACCGTTCCTCGTGGCTGGTGGCGCTGGCGATATCGGGCTTACGTCACCGTGCTTGCTTCGACAGCAATCTGGGGGCGTGCCCTCGAGTACTGACGCACCGACGCCTACGATTTCGACGCGCGGTGCAATTGGACTGGCAACACCCGAAACACGGGCATTGGTCAAACCTCGAAACGGTGCCCGTCGCGGCCTGCACAGCAACGCACTGTATGACCCAGAAAACAGACCGTTGCACACTGTCACCGCGAAGAATCACGACGGCCACCTGGTGTCGCCGAAAATCGTTCACTACTCTCACGGCGGGGCGCTGAAACCCGTCGACCGACCGATGGCGACAATCGCCACCGAACGCGGCGGTGCGTTCGGCCTTTCGTCGCCGTATCTCTGCCCGCTGTACAATAGCTTCGAGGGCCAACGACCACGCACCCGAAGTCTCGAGCGGCCACTGATGACGGTCACGGCCTCGAAATCACCGGCTGGCCTGGCTTCACCGTATCTCATCGAGTACTACGGCAACGGGCAGGCCCAACCGATCGACACACCACTCCCAACGGCGACGACGCGCGACCGCTTCGCGCTGTGCGTTCCTGAGTGCTTCCCGTGGGGTCTCGACGTTCGCTACCGAATGTTGCAACCTCGAGAACTCAAACAGGCACAGGGGTTCCCGGCAGAGTACGATATCGCAGGCTCAACGAAAGCCGACGTAACTGAACAGATCGGCAACGCCGTGCCCGTGAATTTGGCTCGAGCGCTGGCCGGACACCTTCTGGCGGCCGAAACACCGTCGCTGTCTACGTTTGGTGGCGGGATAGCAGAGAATCCAGATGCCTCAGTACCGGATTTCGACGAGGTGGTTTCGGATGACTAAATCAGGGGCTGAAAGCCTCGTGCCGGAGGATTTCGATTTCGAGGCAATCCACAAAGCCCGCTCGACGACGCCACTGGACGAACGGCGGCGCTGTCCGGAGTGCCGGTCGACTCGAGTATACCAAATTAGCGACGACCCGCGTGGTTGGACTGACGCCGACTCCGATTTCGGCTGTGAGAACTGCCAGGCGCATTTCGACGAACCGATTCGAGGTGGCTTCGATGAGTGACCAACAGGTCGTCGACAAACAGACACTCGAGTCCATCGAAGCGGAGGTAGCTAAACTCAACGCGACGACGGCAGGAGCCGTCTCGACTGCCTGTGGTTTGCAATCGACGCCACTACCTGCGACGGCTCTCCGGCAGACTCACGACGCGCTCACGTCGCTCTCGAGTGACCTGTCTCAGACCATCTCTCGAGTCGACCGGACGCTTCGCTCACTGGATACGACCTACGAGACGCCACGACGGATCACGGACGAACACGCCGAAAGGCTCGAGGAACAGTACTCTGGGCCGGTGTTCTATCTGGCAGTCGAACTGCTCGAGAAAAATCGGCGTAAATGGCTGCACGAACACCCGGAGACGAACGGCGCTCGCGAGGTTCGACGCCACGGGCTCACCGAGAATCAGCGTTCCCACCTGAACGAACTACAAGACGCCTGGAGGGCCTACGATGGCAACTGAACCACAATCGAAACGCCTCGAGTTGGGGACGGTCGTCGAGTATCGCTCTCAAAATAATGGCGACCATGAAACCGGTCGAATCGCCGATACCTCGAGCGAAGGGGCTGAAAACGAGCGATTACATATCGATAGGGGTGGGTCTCTCGAGTCGATCGATCGCGAGCAGATCATCGCTATCGTCGAACGTCACCCTGATCGACTCACTCGAGACGACGTGCCACCGAAGCCGGGGTACGCTCACGAAATCAATGAGAACGTGGATGACGCGCTCGAGGATGCCCTCAAAACCTGCTCGATTGCAGGCGAGACGTATCTCGAGGCGCTTATAGCAGCGGAGTTAGCATCGTTTCGATACGAACGAGGTGCGTTCGATGAGTGATTGTTGTATCTCCGAAACCGGGCCGGTCACATCCGATAGCGAGCCGGTCGCTATCCGATATTGCTGTGACGACTGTGGCTGTCAGACTTGGCGCTCTGAAACCTCACTCGAGGCCCACCGAAAGGCGGTTTACGAGTGTCCGGGCTGTGGGGCCGATCTCAAGTATCCAGGCGGTGATCGACGGTGAGCGCCACACCCATCGAGCGAATGCTCGAAGCGGGCGTTCGCACGCACCTGCCGCTCGAGGAGATGCGAGCAGTTCGGAATCCCAAACTCGAGAACGGCGCGACGATGGGAACTGTCTGTCGCTACGACGTCGACGAGTGGTCGTGGGTCATCATCACGGATATTCCTGATCGGACGTGGGGCGATATCTTCGACGAAAGCGACGAGCGGGCCAACGAAAAGGTTGTCCGATTCCTGAATCTCGAGAAACTCAGTGACGACGACTTCGCACTGTTCGAACCCTGCATCGGGTGTTACGAACACGCAGATACAGCTCGGCTGTTCACCGATCACGACGGCGCTGGGAACTACATCCGACGCTCGAGTTTTCTCGAGAAATTCACGCCACTGGGGCCGTTTCACCCAACGCACAGTCGCGGAGGTGAGTATCGTGTCTCAGAGTGAGATCGATGACTCAGTGTTCGAAGATGCCACGTTCACGCCACCGACGACTGACGCCAAAACGGGAACGTGGGATGATAGCGGTTCCATCCGAGGCTTTAGCTTTCGAAGCCGGGAGAACCGTAACCGTATCCTCGATTTCGTACTCGAGGACCGGTGGACCGAACGCGGGCTCACCTGCTTGCTGGTTCGGATCACCGAGTACTTCGAACACGGTCGACTCACTCGAGGGCCTTCCAGGTACAGTGAGTGGGAAACCTACTATCGGGGCTACGTTCACGCTCCGGGCGTCGAGTCCTTCCCGAAAGGGTATTGCAACACGTACATCGTCGATTGCTATCCCGACGATGGCTGGTTTTGTTGGGATGAACGCTCGTGGTCGAATCGGAGGGGGTACGGCGAATCGATGCGAGAGTCGGCACTCCGGAAGACCAACCGACTTGCAGAGGGCCTCGATCTTCGCGAGCGGGGGAAGCTATGAACTCCGATAAAGCCGCCGACGTTCGCGATTCGATCAACACGCTGCCGTGTGTGGCCTACGACGCCGAACCGAGCGCGAACTACCCTGGTTCGGACGCACTCACGGTCACGCGTCGGGGCGAGGAGTGGACGCACACGGGCGAATGCGTGCAACTCAAGCAGTACTCGTTCCGACCGGCTGCAATCCACCAGGCGGGCGAGATAGCCTTTGACGGCGGCGACCCTCGACCGTGTTACGAAGTGGTACTCGAGCCGCTTTCCATCCCGTTCCGACCACTGCCTTCGATATCGATTCCTGATGCCGTGGTTCACGAAATCGCCAAACACGGCTGTTCGATGCGGGTAACCGCTGGGCTTCGAAGCCCGTTCACGCCAGGAACGATTCGGATTCGCGACGATCTCGCCCATGATCGGACGTCGGACGTGGATGGCGACCAGTGCGAGCAGTGTGGCTGCACGCGGTTCAAAATCCACGACGGCGTTCCACAGTGCGAGCGCTGTGGCGAGCAACGCGACGAACGCGTTCCGGATACGACGCCAAAGCTGGAGGATTACGTATGACTGGAGAATACGAATACGTCGCTCACCGACCGGAGTACTTCGGTGAAACGACGTTCGATACCCGTCACGAAGCGGTCGGCCACGCGGCGATTCTCTCGAGATACGTCGACGACGACTTCGAGGTGTTTGCTCGCCGGAAGACTCGAGAACCGATGGTCAACGATGCACTCTGGCGAGCCCGAATCATCGACAAAACTAGCGACGAATGGGAACACATCGGTTACACGCTGTTGTATGAAGCCCGTTCGTCCGCGACCGAATCTGCCTACCGCTATATGCTGGCAAACCACCTTGACGAAGTATCCGTGAGTTCCAATCCCTGGTACGGTGACGAGTACGTCCAGGTGGGCGCACTCGAGGATTCAACGGGCGACGGATCAGAGTACCCGATCTATCTAGGATTCAGCGACGGCGAACCACTCGAACACGACGCCAATTCCTTGCAGTACGCTTCGCATTTCTCGAATACCTCACTTCGAAAGTTCGATCAGAACGGTGATCGACGGTGAGCGCTGATATCGACAACCTCGAGCCCGAAGTGATCGAACGCTATCCCAATGGCAATATCCCGGCACCTCGAGCGTTTATCGACTACGACGGGCAACTCGTAATTCGGACTCGGTATGGAACGATTCAGCGATGGACAAAACCCGGCTGGGACGGTGGCCGACTCGGCCACGCACCGTTTATCCTCCATTCCGACAAGTGCCGGAAACGCGAGGATGCAGAACCGATGAATCCGGAACTCGAGTACAACCAGTTCACGGTGAAATACGTCGAGACGGGCGAGAGACGGTTGTACGAAGTTAGATTGACAGCATAGACGCCCACTTGATCAGGGTAGAAGGTAAGTTGGGTTTGATACTTGTTTTTATATCGATATTAACCTACCCGCAGAGATAATATATCATGACGTTGAACGTACAATCATGGCAGATATGGAAATAGTAATCAGGCTGGTCCTAGCACTCTTTGGAGTCATGATGACGGGCCTACACACCTCTGGTGTAGCATTAGTTATTTTCAAACTGGCACAAAAGCTGGCCCCCATCTTTCACTGTGAGCAACCAAATCCTCGAACCTTCAAAAATCCTATCCGGGTTGCAGTCGATGTACTACTAAATCAATTCGCTCCAACTGTCGATGCCAGAACCTCCTCACAGAATATAACAGCGACAATACTAATGAGTGTCATAGGAACGGTCGTTGTTGTCTCAATGGCAACCATACAGATCACATCTATGTCGGCGGTTTGGGGCGGTGCTGTCGTATTCTATTCCTTTACTGGCTTCGCATTCCCGTTAGAAGATCTCTTTGTGATGATCGTGATTTTGACAGTGCTGTTGGCAGGGTGTCTGATGTGGGAAGCTAACCTGCAAATTCGACGTGGTATAAAGTATGCGTGAGAGGGCTTTACAGACTTTGTAGGTCCCCTCCAAGGGTTAATACTCCCAGAATTGTTCCTAATGGACCGCACAAACACCGACCAGATATATCCAGATATTCTTAAACTCGAGTGGGCGGGAGGCCCCAAAACCTAAGCCGCGCCAATGTAGTACTACACACAATGGGAATCGAATTGACGTGTCACAACTGCGGTCGCACATGGACATACAACGGTTCGAAGCCGATCGGGGCGTACACCAACTGCTCGAATCAGGACTGCCGGTACAAAGTCAAAATCGAACCACCGGAAGACCGGTCTTAGATTATATTGGCCAATTGATTTTGTTGAAACTCTTATTAAAGGATAAGATTCGACTGCTGAATACAGGGCGCGAATGTCTCACACGATTCGACTCAATCTGAGACGGTAGTGATCGGTCAGAACAGGGACTCAGCTTTCACTACCGAGTGAAGCCCAAAACTTATTGATAAGAACAACCCCGATCCCTGCAAAGATCGCTGGAAAGAGAATCGCCATCGCATTTGCTGGAATCACACATATAATACCTTGACACCCCAGTAAATCAATGAGAATTACCCCGACCAAGAAATCTACAGGTATCCAAAACAGAGCATAAAGTCCAAAAAGCATGAGTACATTGATCACGACACCTCGAATCATAGAACTATATTAGGAATATAGTATAAGTGTTTTCTGTACCTCCGTACTCGGTTCGCAACTCTCTTTCGGGTAGTCCAAGATGAATAGGGTGAAATAAAGGGTGTCGTCTTGCTGCATCTATCCTCTATATCCATCACGACGAGCGAAAAGTATCACCGATTGAGGATTTCAACAAGGCCGACCAATGCTAATTCGCTGTTTATCAAAATCGGTACTGTATACTGGGGGAGGATACGATAAGACCCGACAACTTATAATCATGTCTTGTGTCATCAATACACATGTCTAAAAAAGACGATGCAAAACTAACCCCAGAAGAGTTGGATTACAAGCACCTGCCAGAGCAGACAATGTACAAAGTTCAGATTCCTGGGGACAACGGCGGGGATTCTGAGTCAGTTCGGCAAATGCCACTGATAATCAGGACGAACGAGTTTCGACTACTCTACTTCGAACTCGATCCCGCTGGAGAAATTGGCTGGCATACGCATGTTCCGGGACTCGATGAAGTGAATCTCTGTCTCGAGGGACGAGTCAGATACACTCTCGAACGGGAGGACGGGAGTCACCAAACGCTAGAACTCGATCCAATGGAGTTCGTCTACATTCCTGGAGGAGCGCGTCACAAAATCGAAACGGTTGGCAATCAGGTTCACAAATCATTATCGGCAGCCAAATTCGATACGGTAGCCAGGCTCGAGGTACTCGAAAATAATTCAGAATCTGCGGAGACAGATACTGACGAACTCCAATGGCATGATGCGCTGTTCGTAGACCGCAAGCGTGACGAGGTAGTCGCCAAAGACGATACTCTCGTCTCGAGCTAGCACCCTCCTTGTGCGGTAATTCGCTGGTATTCTCAACACAACTCACCCACACACGGCGACACCTTCTTTACAGGTCAGATAGTCTTGTAGACTGACGTTCTTCCTCCCAGAAAGCGTCACCCTCCGCAACACCCCAAGCACCTATGTTCGCACTCCTCGAGCGACGGGAGAGCGTCGGCGCTATTGCGCTGTCTGCCCTCCTCGTCGCCTCAATCCTAGCGATTGCTGTTGTACCGACCGGTCTCTCGAGCGGGGCCACAGACACCGATCTCGAAACCTCGAATCCCTCACTCGAGACCAAAACCCACGTACAAACCACAGATACCGAGAATTTCGAGGGCGGTGGCGATCCCGTCGCGACCGAAGATGGCGACCCGTTCCATAACGACGGCCACGAAAAGGATGGGCTACTGTACGTCGTCACCGATCAGGTTACTCGAGTCGTCGTCTACAAAACTGACTTCGAAGTCGTCGACGAACACACGCTCAGCCATAGCGCAAGCGGTATCACGCGCTTCGACGGGCAGTGGATTATCGCCAACTGGGAAGACGACACCCTGCACACGTACGATGATGATTTCACCCAACTCGATAGCACACCTATCGATGTCGTCGATGATTTCGAGAGTCCGTGGAATATCGACGCCGATGGCGACCGCCTGTATGTCACTGACGATTCCGATATCCAGGTGTACGATAGCGACCTCGAGCAGATCGACACGATCACGACGGGCCTCGAGCCGATCAACCCGCTGCACGTCGTCAACGACCGCGTGTTCGTGATGGAAGCCAACACCGACGATACGGTGTACGAATTCGATACCGATGGCACGCAGATCGATACCTACCAGGCCACACCGGAGACGGGAACGTACGAAGAACAGACACGCTCGATGTACCTGTTCAATGGGAACTGGTACGTCCATGATCTTGCAGGCGACGGTGACGCCTACCGCTTCCCCGCTTCGATCACATCCACGGCCACGCTTTCAGGGACGCTCACGGACACGCGCGGCGAGCCCGTCGCGAACGCCACAATCACGGGGACAGGCGTCACGGACGTTGGCTTCGATGGCCTGGACGAAACGGAACTCGAGGCCGAAGCCAACGCGTTACTGAAAGAACTCGAGGACCCGCTCCCCGATAGCTTCGACGCCGACTACGATTTCGACGCGCATACTGACGCCGACGCCACCTACACGCTGGTTCATCAGCCCGGCGACTGGGGTGTGGGTACGACGACGATCTTCGCCTCGAGTATCGACGACCCACGCGTCACGGTTGACCAGAACCGCGACGTCGTTATCTCGCTGTGGGACCCGACCGAAGATGGCGGCCTACTCGAGAATCAAGTCGACCAGAGCTTTCCCGGCGCTGCGGTCGAAGGCACCATCATAATCGACCAACTCGCACCCACGGGCGAGACGACCGACTCGAGAACCCTCGAGACACACGTCGTGGCAACGTCCACGGGCGTCAACCCACTGACGACGAACGACCATCACGCCGTCCGGACGAACCTGCCACCAGGCGTCTATCACACCTATCCCGAAAGCAACGAGGGTCTTGGCGTCACGTTCACCGTGGGCGACCCGGACGAACTCGCCCAGCAGGTGATCGACGACCTTCGCGATGAGGCCGACCAACTCACCGAGCGCGCAGAGCGTATTCAATCACTCACCGCTGAGGAAACGCTCGTGACCGAAACCACGACGACCGACGAGAACGGCGAATTCACACTCGAGATTGACCAGCGCGTCCAAACTGTGTCGCTGTATCCCGTCGCTACGCCGGATCAAACCCAACTGCCCGACGACCCGTCACTCGAGGATTTGCACGGCCTCGAGAGTGACCTGTTCGTCCCGACGCCTGAAACCTCGATGCAGACGTACGCACCGCCCGATGAGGGCGTTCAGCTTACGGTCTATCGGACGCCAACCCTGCCGTACGAAGAACTCGAGGCGTTCGATGACCTGCTCTCAGAACTTGAAGCGGCGTTCTTCAACGAATCGCTCGAGGACCTGGACGGCTGGGTCCAACGCCTCGAAGAGATCACGGGCGAGCAACAAGCCGATCTCGTAGATGAACTCGAGGCGTTCCTCGAATCGGAACTCGAGGATCTGGAAGCCGAACTGACCGGCGACGATAACGAGGACCTCGAAACGCTGCTCGAGCGTCTGGATGAACTCGAGGAATCGGTCACCGTCGACCCTGGAATCGACGACGGCGGTTATACCGATATCAGTGATGGCGAACTGCCCGGCCTGTTGGATCTCGAATTCCCGGTGCCTAGCGATATCGACACTGACGACGTACTCGTGTTGACTCATACCTCGAGTGGCGAGACAGTCCCGATCGACAGCGCCTACTGGGAAGTGCAATCCGATGGCTTCCTTGCAGGCAACGTTGTGACGCTCACGGAGAACCCCTTCGAGGGCGACAACGTGGGCGTGGTAACGCTCGAGGTTCACGTCACGGGCGACGATGGCTATGGCTCTGGAAGCGAGCAAGCGCGAAATCCCGGCTTCGATGGCGATTTGCCAGGTCTCGAGTCCCTGCTGGTGTCGACGCTCGAGCCCGAACCCGGCGAACGCGTCTCCATCGATGTGAACACTGACGCCGAAGCTGCACCCGCGACGGTCGTCGACGCCGAATTGTTCGACGCCGATAGCGACACCCAGCCCGTCAGTATCACCGATGATCGACTCACGTTCGAACCCGAAAGTGAGAGCGTCCATCACCTGCGCGTCACGCTCGAGACGACCGATGGCGGCCAGTTCGTCGTGAGTGAACGCCTTCGCGTGGGTGCGGGCTCTCGAGCAGACAGGGCCACGCTACGTGTGGGTGCATCCCCGCTCGGTATGCACGCGGTAGCAACTGAGGGCATCGAAGCCGCGACCGTCGAACGCAGTGGCGGGGTGATCGACGTACAAGCGACCGTCGATGAGTCGCCCGGAGAGTTTCACGTTCAACCAGAGCGCGTGCTTTCGGGCACCGACCACGAGTTTTCGGTCACGCTCGAGACTGAAACGGGCGAGGAACTCGAGGGGCACGTTCCCGTATTCATCCATCTCGAGAACTACGACTCAGATGAAGGTGTCCACTGGCGCAACGGCGCTGCGTTCACCGTCGACGGCGACACTCGCCACGGTGAGGTGCTCGAGTACGATGATTCGCAGGTGGTAGTCACCTACACTGACGATACAGGTAGCCTCGAGTCCGTCGAAGTGATCGAAGACGCTGGGTGGGGCGACCGCCTCGAGCATTGGGTTGACCTGCGTGTACCTGATATTAGCTGGCCGTCGTGGCTTGCGTTCGTATTCACGACGCTCGATGCGTGGGCGCTCGAAATCTGGGTGATGGGCCTCGAACGCACGGTGCCTCGAGTTTAAGTAGGAAGCCGGGGCCAACCCGGTTTGATGTTCGATCATCCACAAGATGATTTGTTGGTCGTCGTTGCACTGTCCGTCTTCGCTCGAGAGTTCGAGGACGCCGAACCCGGAACTGCCGATCGGGCACTCGAGATGGCGTTCGAATTGGCCGAACAGCATGGTTTGGACCCAGCCGAGGCAACGCTACAACTCGAGTTGGAATCAAATACTAAATCTTGAACTATCAGCCAGAAAGGTCATTACACTAGGAGTTTTTGGATATGTATGGAGAGAAGAAAGTTACTTACAACTGGTGCAACCGCGTTTGGCTTGATGATTGCTGGATGCACATCCACTGAAGATGATTCTGGACCGAGCCCCACAACGGATGATTCCAACGGGGATGGTACTGGAAACGGCGACGATCAAGGAGATGAATCAAACGGAGGCAACGGGAATGGGGACGGCGATGACGGCGGAGAAAATGATGAGGTTGAACCCGAAGACGTTGAAGAAGTAATCGGCGCACTGATTGATGGCGACCAAATGCAATTAGTAGTTGAAGATATTCGCTATGACACCCAGTTAAGCGAATTTTTGGAGGCCGACCCTGGAAATGAATTCGTAATAGTTTCCGTGGCGATGAAAAATATTTCCGATGAGTTCCTCGGTGTCTCAAATCTACTCCAAGCGAGCGTCGTAGATGATGAGGATTACTCCTACAATATGACATACGGAGGTACCGATGAACCCACTTTCAATGATGGACAATTCGCTCCTGGCGAGGTGGAACGAGGCACGGTTGTCTTTGAGGTCCCAGAGGATGCAACTGGACTTGAGCTTCGATTTGATTTCGACGTCTCGATATTCGGGGGAATAGATCGAGCTTATATCAATCTCGAGGATGAGACCGACGTTCACATCCTCGAGCAAGACCTTCAAATCGAAGTGTATGACGTTGGACAAGCAATCGAATACGAAGGCACAGAAATCGTCATAAATAGTGTAGAATATGAACAAAGCCTTGATCAATTTACTGAGGCCGATCCAGGAAATGAATATGTCATAGTGGACCTATCGGTCACCAACGAAACGGGAGAGGAACAGCGAATCTCAACGGCCCTACAAATGTTAATAAAGGATGAAAATGGGTTTAGTTACCAAGAAGATTGGGGGGCTGGTGCTGCACTGAGTCAAAATTTCGATGAAACGAGTCCATTAGAAGATGGAGAAACTCGCCGTGGTCAGGTGGCCTACCAAGTTGAAGAAGATTTGAGTCCTCTCTATTGGGTTTTCGAATTCGATATGTGGATTGACGGCGACAAAACCTTCTGGCAGTTGCGCTGACCGATATCACAGAAGATCGAGATTCTATTGAAGAATCGACCATCCATAACCATCAACTGAATTTATCTTTCAATAGTTCTCGAGCATTATTATTTATAAATATATACTTGGTCAAAACGAGGTTAGGTTAAATTACCTAGCTGAAGGGGAAGGCAGCGCTATAATTACCGAACAATGTAACTCAGACGTCTTAGTACCGGTTGAAATTCATTGTATGACACTCAATTAGAAAGGGGAAATAGAAACGAAATCCCTGCGTGTAAATGTAGTACTACACCAAGGCAAAAAATTGCCTGAGTAATTCTCCTTCAGTCCTCACTCGATGACCTAGTACAGCTTTCGCGGCATCTAATCCTCGAAACGATGGCCTCGGGCCAGTGTTACCCAATATAAATCTAACGCGACCTCTAACCCACCCAGAACCAAGGGCGTCGAAACAGGCGATATGATTCGCTTCACTCCCGATGGCGATACGAAAATCGGGAGAAAGGAGTATGGAACCACCACACCTGGCCGTTCGTTCGAGGTCCCCACATTTGGCAGTCAATAACCGAAACTCTCGACAGGGGATTTGCAATTTCATCTGAAAGGCCCTGATGAATTACTAGATTGCGACGATGTCGTATAAAGAATCACGACCCTCGAGGCGGAACGCTGGAACAATCGCGACTACATCCTCGAGAAACCCGGCGGTAACAACCAAGTGACCGATCTCAGTAAGACAGTGAGACACTACATCCCGACGCTGTATGCGATACACCAAAGACATCTGAAACAAATTCCGACATTCGACGCCGCCGTCTTGGTAATTAATAGTAATATTTTCATATCGAGATTCGAGTCGAGTCCTGAAAGAGCAAGGGATTTGATTAATTGTGGCCGGAAACATCAGTCCACTAACAAACATGGAGGTCTTAGGGAATCAACTCAACAACTCGAAATCCGACAGTAGAGACAGATCTCAAGTCGGAATTGGGACGTTGATTGTATTTATTGCAATGGTATTGGTCGCAGCTATTGCGGCAGGTGTTTTAATCAATACTGCGGGGTCGTTGCAGAGCCAAGCTTCGGATACAGGTACTGAAACACAAGATGCCGTCTCAAATCAAGTTCTGGTGATCCATGCTATTGCCGGTATCAATCAATCAGAAGAATTTCTCGATTCTTACGACGACCCGTACGCAGAGACGCTCAATTTAACCGTGATGAAATCACCAGGATCAAACGAAATCGATCTCACCTCAATGACTATTCATTATACGAGCGATCGCGTTTCTGAAACACTCACTTATAGCAATGCATCTCGGGTCGCCAACTACGAAGATCCCGATTTTGCTAATGGTTGGGAAGAGTTCATAACAAGCGAAACTGATGGTGAGAGCGATGAAATGCTAATTGACACAGCGGACCGAGTCAAAATTACTATTTCAACTCGAGCAATCGAAGAACAGGTTGACGGCGATCTAAGTGACCCCATTGTTAAGCCGGGCCTTGAGCCAGGAGAAAGCATATCTTTAGAACTAGTTGATCAGTCGGGAGCAAAATATAGCTATGGCGTAACTCTACCCAACACATTTGGGGATCGTGAAGTGGTTGAGGTCTAATCTACAACCACTATAATTCTCCACGTTTACGCTTCTAAGCCTCTGGATTGTAGCCTCCCCGACAGTCTCGAGGGACGTATTGAGTGCTCGGATCGCTTGCCGGTCCTAACGGCGATGTCTATTAATTGAGTAATACGGGTATGGCACACCCCAAGCACGCGGTAAGCGCCATATACACGAATCGTACGGCAACCACGCACTTTCGGAACAGTGGTCTCGAGTCGGTGATCGGCCATGTCTAAAACCCAACAGCGGCCTCGCTCTCACCCAGTACTCGAGGGCGTCGAAAAAGGCGATACGATTCGCTTCACCGCCGATGGCGAGACCGAAATCGGGACTGTCGATGAAGCCGTCGCGACGAAATTTGAGGACACTGGCTTCGGGTACACGACACTACCAATCTCGATTGGTCGGACGATCGTCGATATCGGCGCAGAATTCAAACCCGGCTCAGGATGGACGCAACTCGAGGCGACCGAACGCGTCTACAGCGGGAAATCGGGGACCGAATGGCAGGTGATCGGTCCTATCGAGGAGTTGGTCGTGTTGAATCCGGGCATCGACGCCGACGCCGTTCGACTCGGTGATACCCTCGAGCATTTGGATGGCACGCACTATCGCGTGGTCGAACTGCCATACGAACGCCAATACGACGACAAGTTTCTCTGTTACTCGAGAGAGACGGCTTCGAACGCCTGCAAGAAAATCGACTCGAGCGAAGTGGTCGAACACATCGGGCGAGGTGACGAGCTGTGACTGAAATCGATAAGTGGGTGAACGATATTCACGAGGGCGACGTTCTCGAGACGCTTCGAGCCCTTCCCGAGTCCTCAGTCCATCTCGTGGTTACTTCACCTCCGTATTTTAACCTCAGAGATTACGGTGTCGACGGTCAGATCGGGCTCGAAGACTCACTCGATGCCTACGTTGAAACGATGGTAGACGTCGGCCATGAAATCCGGCGCGTCCTTCGAGACGATGGGAGCTGGTGGCTGAATCTGGGGGATTCGTTTGCAGGAAGTAATCGTGGCTCATGGAACGAGGACAATGGAGAGCCCAAAGAAAGCTACTCACCAGACGTTGGGGACTTGCCACATCACACAACAAATCTCCAGAGAAAGTCCAAAATGATGGTCCCTCACCGTGTCGCTATCGCACTACAATCAAACGAATGGGTGGTCCGATCTGATGCAGTATGGAAAAAAGAGAATCCAATGCCTCACCCGGTGAAAGACCGTCTAAACGAACACAAAGAGTTCTTCTTTCATTTGACGGCGGAACCAAATTATTGGTTCGACCTGGACGCTATCCGCGAACAACCACAAGAATCGAGTATTGGAAGAGACGATACTGGCGGTCAGAAAACGACGAATGTCGATCCATACCCAGGCCGTGAGGGCAAAGGTCGTATCCACAACTTCGACAGAGCGTGCCACCCCAACGGGAAGAATCCCGGCGACATTCTCGAGGTTGCTGTTCGGCCATTCCCCAAGGCCCATTTCGCCACCTTTCCTCCCGAGCTGGTAGAAACGCCGATCAAAGCGAGTTGCCCACCAAAAGTCTGTGCTGTCTGTGGAGCGCCGTACGAACGTTCGAATGAGGAAATCCCGGTATGGGAACTCGAGAATCCCGATCGACCACAGCTCAAACGTGCGCTCGAGATAGCCGACGACGCCGGGCTCACCGAAGATCACTTCGAGGCCATCCGTTCGTACGGGTTTGCCGACGCCGGTCACGGAAAGAACTGCCAAACGGGGACCGGGAACAACACCGATGAGGTAGAGTCACTCGCGAAAGAGGCCAAAGAAGCGTTGGGTGGCTACTTCAGGGAATTCGTCACTGCATACCAGGACACCGGCAACTTCGAACAGGCGTGTGACTGCCCGACTGTAGGTGAATACACGGAACCGGGAATCGTGCTGGACCCGTTTGCGGGTGCTGGTACAACCTGTCTCGTGGCAAAACGGCTGAATCGTCGATTCGTCGGTATCGATCTGAACCCGGAGTACGTCGCGCTCGCACAGAAACGAGTCGGCATCACTGTCGACGAACCTGAACGGTTGCTCGAGGACGGCGAAACCTCACTTTTGGCTTACGCTGATGGGGGTGACCCACAGTGAGCCAATCCGATCAACCCACAACTCCGTGGCGCGTCAAGTGCAGCCGCTCGCTCGAGGACGAGACGGAGTATCGAACAGTCCAGGTGGCGGCCTCGAGCAGTGAAAGCGCTCGCGAAGCAGCGCTCACCCATCACGATATCACGGACACCGCGTTCGAACCGTACGACACCGAACAGTTGTGCGTCCCGTGCCACGCGGCCATGCACGAACCCTGCGAAGCCTATACCTCGCTGTTGGTGACCGACCCGGAACGCGTTCCGTTGGGAGAGAGATATGCCGATCACCTGGTCGGGGTGCCGATGTGTGTCGAGCATTTCGAGACGATGCAGTCGTTTCTTCGAGGTGACGAGCTGTGAGCGACTCGTTGGAGGACAAACACCCGGTATTGACCTCGATGCTTACCCGCTACATGCTGGCCTACGCCCTCTTGTATATCGGGATACTCCTGGTAGCAAGCCCGTTAATTTGGATGATATTACGGTCATTCATAAACAGACAGCCTATCTATCAATCAATATTCGAAAACGGGCTGTATTTTGACGGTGTTCCCGCTGCTCTGTGTGCAATCGGCATCGTCATCACCGCTGTTGGTGGGTATTTTCTCTGGGATTCATCGAGGGATATCCGATCCTACCTCGAGCGCCACGATATCGACGCCGAAATCGAGGATTTACCGGAGGTGACCGACGCGTGAGTCTCGTTTTCGAAAACGAACTGTACGATATGACCGAGACAGCGACCGAAATCTTGCTCGAGAACGATCTCCCGTGGCGGGTGCAGGGCGACGTTGTTTTCGAGGAAGTTCCGTACGCTGGCTTCCGAACGGATATCGTCACTGCTCGCTTCGATACGTGGGCGTGTGCCCGTCGACGGCTGGCTCTTGATCATCTCACACCACTGCCGGATGAACGCAAATACCGGCGCTCGTATCGCACACTGCAACGCCTCGAGCCGGTCACTCGAGCGCACTGGATACACGAGGACAGCACGTACGCGACCGAGCAAACCTGCCGTGAGGTGTGGGATTGGCTCGTCGAACACAACTATCTCACAGCGATCCACGAGGAATCACTCGGCGGGCAACAACGCCTCCCACTCAACGACTGCGATTCCCAACCGATCATCGACGACCACACGCCGATGGTCACCGTTCGCTATCCCGATATCCTGACGATTCAGGCGTTCGAACTCAAGCCTCGAGACTGGGAAACCGCGCTTCGACAGGCGATTCGAGCGGATTCATACGCCGATACACGATGGGTTATCATGGACGCCGGAGCGATAGGGGGCGCGCTCGAGGAACAGAAACAGTTCCACGATTCCGGCGTCGGGCTGATGAGCCTCGATCGAAACGATATTGAGATTCACGTTTGGGCCGATTCAGTCCATCCTCCCGATGGCACGACGCGGCAGTTGCTCAACGAACGGGCGCTCGCGAACGTTCCCCAGTCAGTTCAAGCGGAGATCGACGAACGCTACCAGAAACTCGAGGAGAAACGATGAGTACTGACGACTCACAAGTGCCGTATCTCGAGACGACGCCACCAGCTACGTATCGGATTCTCGAGTCGGTTACCGACCGCGCGTCTGCACAGTGGATGGAACAGTTCGAACCAAAATTCTCGAGAGCCCTTCGGTATTTCGACGATCTGGCCGGACAAACCGTGACCGTGGCTCATCTGAAACCCTCGAAAGAGTACGTTCTCTCAGATCCGATTGCGGTAGCTGATCCACATAACAATATCCTGTACTTCGACACTGCTCACGAAGTATCGTATCTGACTATCTTCCACGAGTTGGCCCATCTCGAGATATACACCCAATCCGACCAGGGCCGAGACGTTCCCGTTACCAGTGAAGAGTACTGTTCGATCTATGCCGTTGCATTGATGGACGAACACTTGATTGACCGTGATCGGATAGCCTATCTCGGTCACCCAGCGGTACATCGAAACGAGTGGCCCGAGATTTGCCAACGGGCACTCGAGTATCGAGAGGATCACCGAAACTACGTCCAGAAAGTCAAGGAGTGGCTGGAAACGGAGGTTTGAACAGACTATCTCGACCGATCGGTGTAGTACTACATTAGAGAGAATCTGAAAGACCCACCCACCCCACTACTTCCGCTGTTAGAGATACAAACGACTGCATCACCCCCATGGGAAGGGGTGATTTGAG
Organism: Natronosalvus amylolyticus; assembly: GCF_024298845.1. Classification (NCBI taxonomy): domain Archaea; kingdom Methanobacteriati; phylum Methanobacteriota; class Halobacteria; order Halobacteriales; family Natrialbaceae; genus Natronosalvus; species Natronosalvus amylolyticus. The sequence continues at coordinate 12,196 of NZ_CP101158.1, read as the reverse complement.
TTGGGTGAAGAACGACCTACGGTTATGGTTATTACGAATACTACTTAAGACTATCCTAGAGAACTAGAAAGGTAACAGGCGGAACCGACCTTAACCGCTGTACAATTGCTGACGCTAACAGCGGAAGCAGTGGGGTGGGTGCGTCAGACCCACCCGTATTGAACAGTCTCTGCTAACAGCGGAACTGGTGGGGTCGGTACTACCCAACAACTCTTCTTGATCCATCTTCGCTAACAGCGGAAGCAGTGGGGTGGGTGACTGGTACTCACTCTTAATGAACCATTCACTCTAACAGCGGAAGTAGTGGGGTCAGTGGGTCGTTCCCAATAACTCCGAAAGCCCGGCTTTCACACTCGAAACCGTCTGATCCAGGTCATGCTGTTTGTACTTCCCACCGCCCTTTCCACGGTTTACCTGCGTTGAAGAAACAATCCCGAGGGTCTCTAACTCCGCCAAGTACTCACGAACAGCTCTGTCTGATACTGGGTCAGTCGCTTCACGATCGCACAAAATCTCGTATGGCTCTCGAATATCCCGCGTCCGGACTGGTGTATCTCCCTGCTCTGCCAACAACGTCAACGCCCACAACACGAGTTGACCGTGTCTCGAGTAGTTGCGAATTCCTTCAACCACCTGGTCAGTTTGCAATCGCTCTCTCGCTTCGCGAACATGGGATTCGGTGACCTGATCGGCATTTCGCTCCCGTGCAATGTCGCCGCTCTCGAGTAACAGATCAAGAGCCTGTCGAGCGTCACCGGAGTCTTTCGCGCCGAATGCAGCACACATCTCGATAACGCCGTCACCGAGGACGCCTTCTTCGAAGGCTACGGTCTCGCGCTGGCGCAGGACTTCACACAACTCATTTGCATCGTATGCGCTAAACGAGACCTCTTTCTCACAGAGACTCGAGCGAACTTTCGAGTTGAGTTGATTCCGAAAGTTCAGGTCATTCGAAATGCCGACGACACCGAGTCGGGTTTCAGATATATCTCCGTTTGAACGCGCCCGTGGAAGTTTGTACAGCAGACTATCGTCTTTGATATGGTCAACCTCGTCGAGGACGATCAGGACGGTGCCACCGACTTTATCCAGTTCGTCGAAGAGAAACTCATAGACTGACGCCTGTGGGTAGCCGGTATTCGATATCTGGTTCGTCGGCTCGCGAAGTTCGTTGACTAACGCCACGGCGGTCTGGTAACTCGAGTTCAGTCCGTCACAGTTGATCTCGATTGTGTGCAAATCAAGATCGTCTACTTTGTCTGCATCGCGCTTGAGGAGTTGTAACAGAAACCGAGTTGCGGCAGTCTTCCCGACACCACTTTTCCCGTAGAGGAAGATATTCGAAGGTGTTTCCCCTTCGATCACCGGCTGGAGGGCTGCGTGATACTTACTCAGTTCCTCGTCCCGGCCAACCAATTCACCGGGCGTCCACTCTTCGAGGAGCGCCTCACGCTCTTTGAAGATTGCCCCTGTAGGTTGGAAACTGAAATCCGACATTGAAAGGGTGTGTCTCAGCCAACAATATTAACCTTTGCTTCCGCTGTTTCCGATGTTTACGTTTGTATATAAGTGTCTGACACCACTATTTCCGCTGATAGGCTGATATGTTCGACGACGACAGTTGAGATTTGAATTGACCCACTCGAGTGGGGGATCACAGAATTTGGTGGTCCGAACGACCTTTATACAGGGTGTCAATATTGAGATAAGGCGGTCAAACCCGCCGGAGATCGATGAACGAACGACAACACCCCAAGCACCCTGTAGCAACGACTGACGACTATCGAACCGACACTCGAGGACCGTCCCTCTTGCAGGTGGTTCGATGAGCACCCAAGAGCGACTCGGAACGGTGGCAGTCGAACCCGAATCCGCACCTGACGCGTACGAAGCCGTCACCGTCTTTCAGGCGACCAACGCCGATACGACGTCTATTCGGGCGGGCCGATACGACGACGCCGAAGTACTCGAGGAACCGGAACTCCAGGGCAAGACGCCGATCTACGCCCGCCGTCGCTTCGAGCCGATTCAGGTAATCGGATTTCAGGAGCCAAAGACGGTCGATGAGATATTCGAGTGGGTGGATGCAAACCGCGATCATTCGGCGTTCGAAGCCATCGACTGGGAGGCCTACGACCGGAAACAGTGGATTGCAACTATCGTCGAGAACCGCTCGAGTTACAATCGCTTCCTGATCAATCTCGAAAACCGCCTCGAGTCAATTCACCCTGTCGGCGTCGAAACCCAGAACGAACTCGAGGCGATTCAACAGGACCTCGTGGAAGCGTTCACCGATGGGCCTGGCTGTGTCGTGAATCTCGTCGAAACAGCGACTGGCGACCAGGGGGGCGACGATGAGTGAGCATACTGACTCCGATACCGGCTTCCTCACAACGCTAAGCGAAGAGATTGGGGTTGCGAAACGCCCAGCAAACGCACTGGTTGAAGAATACCCGACTCGAGAATCGGTCCTCGAGACGTTCCTCGCCGATGACCGGTTCGACCATGTTTCGGGCGTCGGAAATCGAACCACGGGCAAACTGTGGGACTGGCTTACCGAGACCTATCCCGAAAAGAATCGTGAGCGAATCGAGAACAGCGAAGCCTACTGTACGGAATTCACGACCGACCACGGCCTCGAAGAATCCGAGAAACACGACCCAGAGATGTTCTACTGGGCGTGGATTTGCCCTCGAGACGGCCACAAGAACGTGATGAAAGGCGACCCTCGAGACTTCGCCGACCGACCGTTCGCGTGTGTACAGTGTCGGTGGGTCCCGTTGCTCGACCGCGAAAGCCTCCTAGAGTGGTTCGAATCCGAGAATCTCGAGGCTGAAATCGACGCAAATGAGGTTCCAGCATGAGTGAGCGTGATGGAATCGACCGGGTAGATGAGTTCTTCAAACTCGAGCACACGCAGGGCGTTATCTGGGTGGCTCGACGTGGCATAACGGCCATCAAAGCCGCTGATTTCGACGAGGATGGAACGATCTATCCGATCCTGTACGACCGGTCGAAACTCGAGCGTAAAGAACGCGAGGGCACAATCGAGACGGTCCCACGAGAGGATGTCCCCGAACGTGTCGAGACGTACCTCGAGGGCCAGTTCTACGCCGTCGCGAAGAATCTCGAGATGCTTCGACAGGCAGGTGGTTCCTAATGACCGAACACTACCCTTCGATGGTCAACGCGTTCGTGATTGTCGACCCGGAGAATGGGTCAAACCATACGTTCGATGGGCCGTTCGATTTCACCCGCGACGGCGGCAACTTCGAGCTAGCGCTACCAATTGGGACTGGAACGGGAACGATCACCGAGGTCGAAGCAGAGACGATCACCGACGCCAACCCCGAATCCGAAGCGACCGACTATCTAGCCATTGCGCTCGCAGACGGCGGTGTCGAAGGGTCGGGCGTGATCGTGGCCGCCGACCGTCTCGAGTCCGATGTCCTGGTATCCGTTGATGATCCGCTGTATCTCGAGCCCGGCGAAGTGGATATCGACGCCGATCTCTCGGAGGTGGATGCGTGATGGCACAGCCTCAAAACAGGACAGCCCCGGTCGAACAGGAACCGGAGTTCGTCGGTGTCCACTCAGGCCTCGTCAACGACATCTGCCAAATCTGGGATGGTGACTCACCGGAAGATATCGAACAGTGTGGCGACCCAGCTACCCATACTGCAATCGAGTACACCGGTCGCCTGCACCAACTCGCCGTGTGTGACGACCACGGCAACCCCGACGCACTCCCAGAGAGCGACCGCGAATGGACTGGTGAAAGCCCGCAACCTGTCTCGAGACAACACTCGACACACCGGGGGGTCGACCGATGAGCGTCACTGAAACGCTGCGAACGCGACTCGAGGTTCCCTGGAACGGCGTGAAGCCGGTCGCTATCCGTTTCGTCCTCATCTATGCCGTGCTGGTAGGCACCGGAGGCTTGGCGTTCACACTCGTTTTCGGCACTACCATACTGGAGTCTTTCGACGTGATCTGGCTGCTGGGCTCGACGATGATCTACGCTGGGATAGCGCCACTCCCGGCGCTCGTATTCGCGATTGCGTATCCATTCTACGCTCGAGAATTCTTGCCTGCCCGAATCGAGTCGGTCACCGCGTTCACCAGCCGTCTCACAACTGGATACCAGCGCGTACAGGCGACAGTCGTCACGTTCGCCGTCACGTACGTGGTCGTCGTGATCGGCCTCAGCGTCGGTATCATACCAATCGAGATTATCGACCCGGCTATCCCGACGCTTCGACAGTCCCTCGAGTTTGGGCTTATTCTGTCACTGCCGACTGCGTGGCTTCCGGCAGCGCTGTTCACCGCCTACGCACTGGGGGCTGGCTTGCTCGAGCAGCCAGCGCTGGATACCGATACCGATGCCGACACTACAGGAGGTGACGGTCAGTGAGTTCGACTGACGATACGGGCAATCCAGCGCATTCAGCCGTGTACACCCGTCTCGAGACACGGCTTCGGATGGCCGACGTTCCCGTCGACGGCCTCACCGAACGGGGTGGCGACCCACAACTGCGTATCCAGGCCCTTGCAGACCATGACGACCCACTGGCCGTCTCTCTGCTAACGGCGGGGATTATCGCTCGAGAGTTTCCCGAACTGATCCGACACCGATTCAGTATTCGCGTGACCGACCGATCGGGGTCTATCCTCGCGACGGCTCACGTCAACAGCAAAGCCATTATCGAGTGGAAAGAGGGTCGGATCTCGGATCTCGAATACGCTACACTCCTGCTGAAAACGTGGAAAGTGTTCGGTGGCGTCTCGACGATTCGAAACGCTCGATGATCGACGTCGTTCCAGCAGCGGGAACCTCGACGCCGGACTGGCTGACCTTACTTTTTCTCACCCTTGTTTTCGCGTGGATAGCGTATGACCGGTATCTCTCGAGCGAGCAGAGCGAACTCGAGGCGGCCAAAGAGGCCTACGCGACAGGCGAGCTAACCCACGCAGAGTTCGTCCGGCGACTCGAGGTGATCGACAACCCAGCGAAGACGAAAATTCGCAGTAGCATCGAACCGATACCTGGTATCGGCCCGGAAACCAGCCGGGCAATAGCCGAAGAATACGAGTCACTCGAGTCGCTTCGAAATGCGAGCGTCGACGATCTCGAGGCAATCAACGATATTGGCCCGTCGAAAGCCCACGCTATCGTCGAGAGACTCGGTGAAGCGGATGAAGAAACCGTCGATTAGCCGCGAATCCAATGTAGTACTACACCGGAAACCCGTCGCAAAACTCTTTTCACTCCGATTTCACGAATCCGACCAACCCATCGTCGTGTTCGAACCACGACAGGCCGACAGACTCACCGGTCTCGAGATGTAGTACTACATCAGCGACTCCCAGTGCGGTCACCAACCCGCCCACCGCGATTCGAGGCTGGCTGTTCGATGGGCCGCTCCAGGTGATCTTCCGAACGTTCGGTCGATCATCGTCGTCGCTCGTGCGCTCGAGCGCGAATGCTGGCGTGCCATCGAGACAGAAACACTCGAGAGACACGTACGCTGTCTCACCCGGCGAGACCCCGAGGCGCTCAATGGCGACCATCGGCAACATGGCATAGTTGTAGGCCCGTTCGTCACCCGCCCGGACGATCGTCGACGAATACGAGCGAGCTGCGGCGACGTCGGTCACGCCCGGCTTTCGAACCGTACTCTCCCACCCGTCGATCGGCGCGGTGACCGTCGTCGTCTCACCCTCCGTTTCGATATCGGCGTCACCCCATTCGACGGTGCAGTCCTCGAGTCCCCACGCAGCACCCGTGAATTTCGGGAAGTTGATCTGAGTCTGTCCCGTCGACGCCGTGAAGTTCGGTCGACGCTCGTTCGCTCCATCCCCATCGATCTCCGGCCCGAAGGCTATCTCGAGGGCAATGGGCGTCTCAACGCCGACTGCTGACCCACACCGGACGTGAATCTGTAGGTATACTCGGTCGCTCGTATCGCCCTCGAGTCTGTCTAACAGTCCAGTTTCGCGAACGACGGATTTCGAGAACGTCGTTCGATAGTTGGTGCTGTATGATATACGCGTCCCCATAGGTAGTTGAATACTCATTGTCGTGGTCACCAGGTGTTTGCTTTCGCAACCTGAGTGCAACTATACGGACGGGTGGCATAAAAGTTACTACTGCAAACTAACTTACTCGCTCGAGGGTCGAATGTCTCTCTGTCTCGATTAGTACGTTGAAAAGGGTAGGATGGGGTTGGTGTCGTTCGATCGGATTACGCTGGCGGGAGGTGCAGGCCCGCCAACCATGATCGAATGCTGGCGTGATTGCAACAGTGCTTGGGGCGTTGCACAGGCCGCAGGTGAACGGCCCAATTAGTACATACGAAGGCACTATATTCGACCTTTGGACCACCAACCCAATTGGTGACATACCGCAAAGCAAGCGACAACCAAAATCTCGATGAGTCGTAACTACTCTTCTGCGCCTGAGTCTCCCTTCTCGAGCGGGTGGTCAGCTAGCCACTCACCGACCCCGTCGAGCGCGTCCTGTAAGTCCTCCGTGTATCCTGGTCGAGTATCGCGACCGGCGCGTTTGCCGTGCCAGCCAGCGGATTTCTTCTCTATACGGTAGGTCTTCGCACGCGACGGATCTGGGTGTTGCCACCAGATTTTATCGTCACCGACGTGAGCGAGTTCCCACCCACTGGTCGTGACAGATTCAGCATACTCTCGAACGCGTTCGCGCCCCTCGAGATCGTAGCCTTGGGAGTCGTCTATCGATAGGTCGACGTTGGACGTGTCTCCAGCCCCGAATTTCGAGAGCATCAGTTGATCATCGTTCGTCACGCCGACCACTCCGTGAGTGCTACCTGTTCGGATTGACCGACGACCGCTAGCCGATTTGCGTCTGTCTTCGACCTCTCGGCGCTGTCTCGCTCTTCCAGCAACTGAGGAACTGGCACCGCCTCGGGCTCTTCGAGTTCCACGACGGAACCGCCTACGGAACTGTGGTGAGTTCGCCACGCCCGCTTGCGCTCGAGCGTGAGCGTATCGCCGTACACGACAACGCCCTCGAGATTGAAGAAACAGAAATTCAACGCGGTCATCTGAGCGCACAACAGGTCTTTGTCTTGTCCCCAACAGAACGTCGCTTGCTCACACTCCCGCGCACCCATTACGAGCAACCGACCGGTTCCACAGGCCGGATCACAGACCGTCACGGGCGGTTCTACGCCCCCAGAATCTCCCATCTGCATGGCAGCCATCGACCGGGCCACCGGATGCGGGGTGAAGTGCTGGCCGAAGGCATCGGATTGCATCCCCCACGCCTCGTACGTCTCACCGAGTACATCCCGACCAGTCTCACCCATTCCCTGTTGCAGCTTGCCGAAGGCCTTCGCGAACAGATCGGCGTTCCGATCACCGCGTTCTCGGTGACCGCCGCCGTTGCAAGAATTGCCGTTGACACCCCCGTCGCGCTTGTAAGAATCGAGTACCTCGAGGTATTGGCCATCGTCTCGCTGGAGTGTTGCGAGCATTAATCGCACCCAATCCCGAAACACCTCGTATCGGGTGAACCCGCGCTGTTCGATTCGCTCGAGTGGCTCCAAAACCGACCGTACGTGATCGTTGCTCATACTGTATCACCGCCATCGGTCGCCGCTCGAGGCGTATACTGCGTTAGATCACGCTGACCCACACCCTCACCGGTCCCCGAACCATTCTCGCGAGCCCATTGGCGGGCAATTGTCACGGCCACCTCGAGTCCACACTCATCGGGCGTTTCGACAATTTCGCGAACCTCCGGGTGCTTACATTTCGGGCCGTGAGCGTTCGTCCAGGGTGCAAGCGCGACGGTCGCGTTTCCGCTGCCGTTCCACGTATGCAGGTAGAGGTAGGGTGCGTTCTCGACAGTTAGACACTCTGGACCCTCGAGTTTAACCCGCCGTGGGACTTCCTCACCGAAGTCCTGGCGTCGGTAGTACACCTCGCTCTCGCGGTCGCCGAGGTAGTACGCCTCGAGTTCGTACCCCTGCGGTGAATCGAACACAGCCTCACAGACTTCGGGGTGTGTCCACGCTTCGGGTGGGGTGTCGGCCATCCACTCGCGGGCTCTGTCAAAACCGCTCTCGAGAGCGTCCACGCGGTCGTGTTCATCGTCGTACGCAAGCCGCTCGAGGTCGACCTGCCCGCCGAAGCCACGCACTCGGTCGTCGCGAACGCGAACACAGACTGCCGTTAGCGGATCGAACACACCGACAGAACAGTCATGCTCGCTCGAGCGCCAGACGTGGCCGTTCGAAGTATCCTCACTGTCGTAATGCCAGCCGTTGATCGACTGTGGAACCTCGAGACTGTCGGAAAGCCGGGGTTTCGGCATCAATCACACACCCTGTTCGGACCCAGCGTCACTCTCGAATGCCGGTGAGACGATTTCGCCGATCTCTTCGAGCGTGTCGATGTGTTCGGGCCAATGGGATTCGTCGTTACACCAGGCCATCCCTCGCCCGACACCGGTCACCCAGTCGTCGGTCTGCCACGGCGTCAACACAGCCACGGGCAGCCTATCGAAATGGGGCTCAAGCGCACCGACGTACGTCTTACCGCCGATGAACACAACGGCGTCGAAATCGCCGTCACTGAGAACGTCTTGCAGCGCTCGAGTGACTTTCGAGGCCCACGCCTTACGCTCACAGTCGGTCATGTTCTCGAGCGTCTTATCGTAGGTCGAAATTTCGGTGGCGTGATGAACCAGACCGAACTCGGCGCTCATGATGTAGTAGCCATCGGAGTGACGCCCGTAGCGGTCCTTACAGGTGTGGACGCTCGAGTCGTACAGTAGGCGGGCTTCGATAGCCTCGCCGGGCTCGAGGTCGCGTTTGGTCGCCCCACACGAGACAACCGCACAGACCTTCGGTCGGTCCATCTTACGGCTCACCTCGAGCTTTCGTTGGCGTTCGTCCACTGAGGGCTACCCGCTGTTCTCGCTGCACGCTCTCGCTTGCCCCGTCTTTGATTACCAACGTCTCACCAACGCGCTCGAGGCCGTCACCTCGAAGGATTTCACGGTAGGTAATCCCGGTCCATTCGGACACGCGGATGCCACCGCTTCGGTCGTCGCTCGCGAACAGATACCGCCGGTCCCTCGAGTCAACGCCAACGATGCCGACGCCTGGCGTATCGAAGTACGACCCAACGGTATCGACGACCGTCACCTCCAGGGCAAGCGCCTCAACACGCACTCGAGCGTACCGATCGACCGACTCGAGGGCAACGAACCGCCCGTTCGGGGTACTCGAGTTACGCATCCGTGTTCACCTCGAGTTCGAAGGCTTCCCAGCCAATGGGCAATACGAGGTAGTGCTCACTATCGACGGAAACGACGTCGGCCACCTCGAGACTTCGCGTCTCAGCCGCATAGAACGCCCGTGACTCACGACCACTGCCGGCGTTCCAGCCATGCCAGACACGGCTCAACACGCGTGCGATAATATCGTCTTCCGTTCGGTCGTTGTCGCCCTCGAGTGTCACCGTCTCTGTGCCGACACACTCGTACAACGCCTCGAAGTCGGCTGTGTCGATGCAGGTCCGATCTCGATGGCGAATTTCAAAGCGAATATCGTCTGCTCGAGCAGCCCGGTCGTTCTCGCGTCGATCACCGCGAAGCAACTGGTACACCTCGATATCGAAGTGCTGTGTTTTACTGTCTGTACACTGATCGTCGTGGTCACCGTGACCGGTTTCCCGGTTCATACCCATACTCTATGCTCGAGTACTAAATAAATTACTATTGTAATATAGTGTATTACGTTTGGTGACCATTTCGAGTACGCACTCTGTGTAATGCCGTGGCTCGAGGGTATGAGAATACACGAGGGTGATCGTAGTGGTTGGTGAAGCTGACCGGCCAGACGTTGGACTGTCGGCAACGACAGAATGAATGGCCGCCCTCGTGTGATTTACACTCTCGAGTCGTGGGTTGTGAACTTGTTGGCCGTTCCGTGTTCGTCTACTCACCGAAAATGGGGATTGGAATTAAACCGTCGCGTGCTCGAGCACTAGGCCATCGCCCTCGCCATCGACCCATATCACTTTGACAGTTGACTCGCCCACAGCATATTCCATCGTCGAATCGCCCGCTTCAATCGTGCCCTCGAAGCCGTCGATTTCCTCGCCATCAATGCGTACAGAGACGCTCGAGGCGTCGGCGGCCTCGCCGCCTGCGTGAGTTACAGTCACGAACGACCCGCTACGCTCGATTTCCCAGTCGATATCTGGGGTTTGGGGTTCGGTTTCATCACCCATCTGCTCTGTCTCGAGGAAGTCCGTATCCGGGTCGCTTTGGGCCATCTCGATGGCAAACACACCGATTGTAGCGCTCAACAGTACAGCGAGTCCAACTAACAGTGCAACACCGATAACGGGCGCTATAGCACGCCCACTGTTTCGATTACGTTTGTCCATTGTCGTGGTCACCGTGGCCGGGTTTCCCCGACGCTAATAACAACTACAATCGCTCACCACTTAATAATTACTATTGTAAAATACATTACTGAGTCGTAACCTGAGCTCTAATCGCCCGCTCGATACCCTTCTTCTTTCATCAACTTCGCAACGCCCTCGGGATTCTGGAATGCCAGCTTGAGTGCGAACTCGCGTGCATCGGTTTTCGACACTTCGTTCCCGCCGAGCTCGCTTGCAAGCGCATTTCGAAACGCCACCTCCTTGTTTGCAACCGACTCTCGAAGATGCAACTCAATTCGCTGGTCGCGTTCATCCATTACATTCCGTCGACGGACAAAATAGGGGTACTGCGCATCATCCACGTCGTCGGTAGCGTCGGCTGTAGCCTGTTCGGGTTCAGGTTCCGACACTGTGTCGTCATCTGGATTTTCTATCCCAGGACTCGAGCCGTCCGTCGTCGAATCGGGAGGAAAATCTGTCGCGGAATCGGCCTCTTCAGTTGCATCTGGTGTTGTCTCGCTCTCACTCTCACTGTCGCTTTCGCTCTCGTTTTCGCTGTCGGGTTGCCCAAAGTCCAAATCTCCGGACCCTGATTTCATCGGGCTCATGGCGCTGCCCTCTGTGGCTCAATATCGATTTCAAACGTCTCGGTTCCGTGCCCATCGATATCTAACTCGAGTACTGGCTCGATGTCCATTTCGAAGGTCTCTGTTGCGACAAACGCCGCGAGCTGATAGATATCGCGAAGCGTTTCGAGTTCACGATCACGAATACCCCGTTTCCCCGGCTCACTCACCATTTCGCCGTCAGCCTGGTGGGTTTTCCAACGCTCTTCGACAACTTTGTAGGCCGATCCACGCGCTTCCCACATATCGTCCATCATACTCTCTCTGTCGGGAATGAAAACGGGCGTGGGGTACATTTCGTTCTCTCTGAACTGCTGTGCGTAATGATTGTGAGCGTTCGTCTGGCCGATCCCCGATGGGACAACACACGAGAGCCCGACCTGGATCGCGAGTTGTTCCTCCATGTTTTCGACCATCTCCTCGAGCCCGTCTAGACTGAGATTCCCTTTTCCAGCGGGCTTGACTGGTGCGACGAGTGTTCGCATCGCGTAGATAGCGTTGTATAGCAAGTCCTCTGCTCGAGCGTTCGGGTCGATTAAGACCGCATCATACTCCGCTTGTAGCTCTGCTGTCTGCCAAAGGAGGTTATAGAGTAGCTCATACCGGGGGTAATCGTCTCTCGAGATGTTTCGCATCCCCGACTCATATGAAATCTTTTGCTCGAGATTCGAGGTGAAATCCCCCAGCATATCGTGACTTGGAACGACGTCGACGCCTTCACTTGAGGTTTCAATTAGGTCGTGAAAATCCCCATCGGGCATCTCGAGGATGTGCTTCACGAGATTATCGGCGTCTGGGTCACTTCGATATTCGCCTACGTCGAATAGGCTTGTGAGGTTTCCCTCTTGTGGGTCGAGGTCGATCACACAGGTCTCGAGTCCCATCCGCTGGAGGCTCACTGCGAGATTTGCTGTGGTTGTCGTTTTGTACGTCCCGCCCGATTCTGAGTAGACGACCGCTGTTATCATATGCAGGTAGTATAGAACGCTGTGACATAAATCTGTGTCAGACAATACAGGCAGGTATCTGTAACAGATATCTGTAATAGGGGTCTGTTACAACTGTCTGTAATGACTGCTGTCGGTTGGTTTTGGTCTTCTATTGGTAGTTCATAGGACTTTGCCAGTGAACTG